>CAJKEF010000124.1 GCA_905198825.1 uncultured Collinsella sp.
CGCGCATGAGGCCCGTCTTTCCCGCTCCTGCGGAGCAACGGAAAGGCGGGCCTCGCGCTGCGGATTGTTTTCAAAACCAAGCCCGGCCCCGGCCTGCGGTGACGTTGCTGATGGTTCTTGGGCATCGCTTGCTGGCGGGATTCCTTTGCTGAAATAGACTTGGCCGAAAGGGCCGCTGGTCCCGATCGCTGGTTCGCGTTTTGCGTGAACTCCGCGCTACTGTGGGACAGTTAGGCTTCTGTTGTTGGACCCGCTACATCTTCCCGGCCCAACATCGCCCGTAGCTTCTCAAAGCTTTCCTCGCTCAGGCAGTGCTCCATGTGGCAGCCCTCTTGCGAGGCAACCTCGGGCGCAACGCCTGCGTCCTCTAGCAGCCTCACAAAAAAGCAATGGCGCTCCCACATTTGGCGGGCAACCTCAAGACCGCGTTCCGTCAAATGTACATCGCGTTTGCCCATCTCCACGTAGCCGGTGCTCTCCAGGGCCGCCATGGCTTTAGAGACGCTCGCCTTGGTTACGCCCAGGTATTCGGCAACGTCAATCGATCGAACGACGCCCTGGCGCTCCGAGAGCACATAAATAGATTCGAGATAGTCTTCTCCGGATTCACGCAGGGCCATGGGCCGCCTTTCGCGATGATTGTTAGTTAGCCTTTGGATACTTTCCACGGCTAACTTTACCGCAAAAGTTGCCCATGTCTTACTACTTTGCCTAAAAGTTAGCCGTGTTTCACAAAACGTGCGGGACGAAAACAAAATGGGGACGCCCCGCAAGGAGTGTCCACAACTGCCGGCGGAAAAGGAACGTCCCCAAATGCCGAATTCGCAGCTACAGCAGGCCAAAGTGCTTCGCGGCGTTGTAGATCCCGTCGTCGTCCACGGCGGTCGTCACATAGGTCGCCGCAGCTTTCACCGTGTCCTGCGCGTTACCCATGGCCACGCTCGTGCCCACGGCGGAAAACATCGACAGGTCGTTCTCGCCGTCGCCAAAGGCGATCGCCTCGCTCGCATCGATGCCCAGGCGATCCAGCGTCGCCGCCACGCCCAGGTTCTTACCGCCGTTGGCCGGAATAATATCGCAGAACAGATCGCACCAGCGCGTAGTGAGCTAATGCGACACGGCATCGGTCACGATATGTTCGTCGGCCGGGTCCACAAAGGCGCAAAACTGGTAGACCGGCGCGTCAAAGGCGCGCTCAAACGGCTCCTCGTGGTAGACGATTCCCGCATTGCTGCCGGCCGTCACCACGCGCTCGGAGAGGCGGTTCACAAACGAGTTCTCGCCCTGCATGCACAGCGAGTCGTAGCGCCCCTGTGCCACCTGGCCCACGATCACCGCAACGTCGTCCGGATCGATCGGGCAGCTGCGATAAACGCCCTTGGCATCAAAACAGTGCTGGCCCGAAAGCGTAATGTACGCATCCCATCCCAAGTCGAACAGCCAATCCGGCATCTGGTAGGTCGGGCGGCCCGTGGCGATCACGCACGCAATCCCCTGTTCGCGAAAGCTGTCGAGTACCTGCTGCGCCGACGCCGGAATCTGGTGGGTCTTAAAGCTCAGCAGCGTGCCGTCGATATCGAAAAACGCGGCTTTGATCATCCTCGTCTACTCCTCGCCCTCGAGCTTTTCGCTCGCCTCGAGCCACGCCATCTCCAGCTCGTCCATGGCGGCGTGGGCCTCGTCGATCTTTGCCTGCTGCTCGCCGAGCGCCGTGTAGTCGGTGGGGTCGACCTGTGCCATCGCGGCCTCGGCCTCCTCCACGCGAGCGCGCTGCGTCTCCATCTTGCGCTCGAGCGAGCTCACCTCGCGGCGAAGCTTCTGACGCTCGGCGTTGGACAGGCCGTTGGGCTGACCGCTCGACTTGGGCTTTTCGGCCGCAGCTGCCGCGGCACCGGTGTCAAACGTGCCGGTCTTGGCACTCGGCGCGCCCACGGGCTCGCCCTCGGCGGTGGCGTTGCACAGGCGCAGGTACTGGTCCACGCCACCGGGCATATGCGTCAGGTGGCCGTCGAGCAGCGCCCACTGCTGGTCGGTCACGCGCTCCATCAAGAAGCGGTCGTGCGTCACCAGGATCAGCGTGCCGGGCCAGCCGTCGAGCAGGTCCTCGACAATCGCGAGCATGTCGGTATCCAGGTCGTTGCCGGGCTCGTCCAGGATGAGCACATTGGGCTCGTCCAGGATTGTCAGTAGCAGCGACAGGCGACGGCGCTGGCCGCCCGAAAGATCGCCGATGCGACTCCAGAGCTGCTGCGTCGTAAAGCCCAGACGCTCGCAGAGCTTCTCGGGCGAAGTCTCCTTGCCGTCGATGACGTAGTACTTCTTATAGTTGCTGAGCACCTCGCGGATCGTGTCGCCCATGTAGGGCTCGAGCTCCTCGAGCTGCTGCGACAGCACGCCAAAGCGTACCGTCTGGCCAATCTTCACGCGGCCGCGCGTGGGCGCAATTTTACCCTGGATCACGTCAAGCAGTGTGGACTTACCGGCGCCGTTCTCGCCCAAAAGTCCATAGCGGTCGCCCGCTCCGATGAGCCAGGTCACGTCGGAAAGTACCTGCTTGGGCGCGCCGTCGGTATCGGCATAGCCGGCATCCACGTCGACCACATCGATAACCTGCTTGCCCAAGCGGCTCACGGCCAGGCGTTTGAGCTCCAGCTCGTCACGCACGGGCGGCACGTCGGCGATCAGCTCGCGGGCGGCATCCACGCGAAACTTGGGCTTGGTGGAACGAGCCTGGGCACCGCGGCTCAGCCACGCGAGCTCCTTGCGCGCCATGTTGCGACGGCGCTCCTCGGTGACGGCGGCCATGCGATCGCGCTCCACGCGCTGCAGGATATATGCGGAGTAACCGCCCTCGAAGGGATCGACCTGGCCGTCGTGGACCTCCCACATGCTGGTGCAGACCTCGTCCAAGAACCAGCGGTCGTGCGTGACCACGAGCATCGCGCCCTGGCCACGCTGCCAGCGGGCCTTTAAGTGACGCGCAAGCCAGTTGATGGTGCGCATGTCCAGGTGGTTGGTGGGCTCGTCGAGCATAAGCACGTCGTAGTCGCCGATCAGCAGGCGCGCAAGGTCCACGCGACGGCGCTGGCCGCCCGAAAGCTCGCCCACCGTGCCCTCCCAGGGCACATCGCTAATAAGGCCAGCCAGAATCTGGCGCGTACGCGGACTCGACGCCCACTCGTACTCGGGGGCGTCGCCCACAACGGCATGATGCACGGTATCGGTATCGACCAGGTTGTCCTTTTGGCCGAGCAGACCGATCGTCGTGCCGCGGCGGTGCGTCACGCGTCCGTCATCGGGCTCCAGCGTACCGGCGAGCACGCTCAGCAGCGTCGACTTACCGTCGCCGTTTTTACCGACAATGCCAATGCGGTCGCCCTCGCCCACGCCGAGCGTCACGCTATCGAAAATATGCTTGGTGGGAAACTCTAGGCTGACGGAATCGCATCCCAAAAGAATCGCCATATGCCCTGCTCCTTCGTAGAAATTCAACGTTGTCCATGATAGCAGCGAGCCCCACCCCAAACCACCACGAAGGTGCCTGTCCCCTTTGTGGTGGTCGTTTCGGTCGCGGAGCAAAAAGGCGGGCCATCTCCCGCAAGAGATGACCCGCCTCTCCAATCAGTCCCGCGGCAACCGTGGCCGCCGCGGGCCTCAAGCATGTCCCGGACTAGGAGAACATGCCGGTGAGGTAATCATTCAGCCGCTTATCCTTGGGCCGTTGGAAAATCTCGTCAGTCTCGTCGTACTCGACCATATCGCCCATGTAGAAGAACGCCGTGCGGTTGGACACGCGCGACGCCTGCTCCATGTTGTGCGTCACGATGACGATGGCGCGGTCGGCAACAATCGATGACATGAGGTCCTCGATCGCCAGCGTCGAGATGGGGTCGAGCGCCGAGCAGGGCTCGTCAAACAGGATCACGTCGGGGTTGAGCGCCAGCGTGCGCGCGATGCACAGACGCTGCTGCTGGCCGCCCGAAAGCGCGTAGGCGCTCTTGTCGAGCTTGTCCTTGACCTCGTCCCACAGCGCCGCGCCGCGCAGGCTCTCCTCGACCATGCGGTCGAGCTCGTCGCGGTCGGTGATACCGTGGCGCTTGAGCGCAAACGTGATGTTGTCGCGAATGGACTTGCGAAAAGGGTTGGGCTGCTGAAACACCATGCCAATGGAGCGGCGCAGCTCGTAGGTGTTTTCGGTCTTGGTGTTCACGTTGCGCCCGCGGTAGTTGATCTCGCCCTCCACGCGGCAGCCGCGAATCTCGCGATTCATAAGGTTGAGGCTGCGCAAAAAAGTCGACTTACCGCAGCCCGAAGGCCCGATGAGCGCCGTAATCTCGCCCTTGTGAAAGTTGAGTGACGTATTGTGCAGTGCATGGTGGTCGCCATAGTACACGTTGACGTCCTTGGTGGAGAGCACGACCTCGTCGCTCACAGCCTTGCCGCTCACGCGCACGCGTTTCTCGCTCTCTCCCACACTCAACAGGAAGTCTTGAGTGTCGGACGATGCCGCTTCGGTTGCGGGCGTTGCTTTCATCTCGCTCATTCGGCCGTCATCTTCCTTGCCAGTTGCTTGCCCACGATACGGGCGACTACGTTAAACAGCAGCACGCAAATCATCAGCAGCGCCGCGGTGCCCCAAACGATCTGCTGAGCCTCGGGGCTACCCTCGCCGTAAATCTTGTAAATATGCACGGCGAGCGACTCGCCGGGACGGA
>CAJKEF010000125.1 GCA_905198825.1 uncultured Collinsella sp.
TACGGCACGCGCCGCGGCGGCGATGTCGTCGCGATTGAGGGAGCCGGTCTGCCCGCCGTTGGTGAGCTCGTCGATGGCGACTTGATAGACGTCGCGCGAGCGTGCAGGGTCGCAGCTCACCGGCGAATCGTCGTCGAGCATACTGTCGATCATGGACCAAGCCTCGTCCTCGTCCATAGCATCTGCGGCTCGAGCGATGGTAGGGACACCATCATCGGCATGACGGCGCTGGAACGCACCAGTCAGGCCGGAAAGGAATGCCGAGGTAGACTGCTCCGCCTGAGCCTGAGAAGCAGAAGCCGCAGCGTAAGGAGTCGCATCCTGCTGCTGAGCTGGAATCGAGGCGGTCTTGAACTCGCTCTGATGCTGATTGAGATTGGCGGCACCGCCCATGGCATCGGGCTGGAACAGACGCTCTTCACGCTGCGCACGATACTCGGAGATACCCAGCGAGGCGGCATAGATACCCACGCCCGCCACCGCGCCCACGGCGAAGGGAACCGCACCCGCCACGACCGTCTCGTTCACCGACGAAAACGGTAGCGTCGCGGCATACATAACCACGGGAGCGGCAAGGCCGATCCCGCACGAAAGTCCGGCAAGGACTGCTCGTTGTGTTGCATCAGAAGAAGCCATGAGCTCTCCCCATCTTCCAGCACCCAAATCGCATCATTTAGTTGGCTGCGCGAGAGAAGATGAAGCGGGACATGCGTCCCAAAGCAACGGTATATGGTTCGTTTCATCTGCGTTTTCCGTCGCGAAGCTTAAAAGCTATTATGCGAAACCGCCCTGTCGATTGCAAGCGACGATGTCGGATTGAAACGGGAAACCTGCTGCTTGCCAGTCTTATGGTCAAAAAAGCGCGGAGCGGCGATATAGAAAAGGGCCGAGGCTCAAAGCCCCGACCCTTTATCGCATTGATGACTATCGCTGCGTGTGGATGACAACCTAGAACGTCTGCTCGTAGTCGCTGTGCTTTTTGGCCGAACGCACCAGGAACTCCTGGTTGGTGTTGGTGCCCTTAAGACCCTTGATGAACGACGCGGCTGCGCGCTCGGTGTTGTTCATGCCGGCAAGAATGCGACGCAGACCAAAGACAAACGGACGCATCTGCTCGTCGACCAACAGGTCCTCGTTACGCGTACCGGAGGCAACGGGGTCGATAGCCGGGAAGATGCGGCGGTCGGCCAGGTCGCGGTCGAGCTTAAGTTCCATGTTGCCGGTGCCCTTGAACTCCTCAAAGATGACCTCGTCCATCTTGGAGCCGGTGTCGATAAGGGCGGAGGCGAGGATGGTGAGCGAGCCGCCGTTTTCGATATTGCGGGCTGCACCCAGGAAACGCTTGGGCGGATAGAGAGCTGCCGAATCGACGCCGCCCGAAAGGATACGACCCGAGGCGGGTGCCGCCAGGTTGTAGGCGCGGGCAAGACGCGTGATGGAGTCGAGCACCACCACAACATCGCCGCCCAACTCCACGATGCGCTTGGCGCGCTCGATGACAAGCTCTGCCACGCGAGTGTGGTTGTCGGCGGGCATATCGAAGGTCGACGCCACAACCTCGCCCTTGATGGAACGCTGCATATCGGTGACCTCTTCGGGGCGCTCGTCGACGAGCAGGCAGATGAGGTGCACCTCGGGGTTGTTAATCGAGATAGACTGGCAGATCTTCTTGAGGATTGTGGTCTTGCCGGCCTTGGGCGGGGACACGATCAGGCCACGCTGACCCTTGCCGATCGGCGACACGATGTCGATGGCGCGACCGGTAATGGAGTCCTTGCCGTGCTCCATGCGCAGCGGCTCATTGGGATAGACCGGGGTGAGGTCGCCGAACTTGGGACGGTTGCGAATCTGCTCGGGGTCTAGACCGTTGACGGTCGTGATTTTGGCGAGGCCGGCGCGCTTGTCGCCGCCGCGCGAAGGACGAAGCGAGCCCTCGATGACGTCGCCCGTGCGCAGGCGCGCGGAGCGGATGAGGTAGGCGGGCACGAAGGCGTCGTCGTTGGACTTCATGTAGCCATGGGCATGGATGATACCGGAGCTGTCCGGACGAATCTGCAGGATGCCCTTGATATCGCGGAAGCCCTCGGCCTTCGCAGCGGTGACGTAGATCTCTTCGACGAGCTCGGCTTTCTTCTTGCCGGTCGTCTCAATCTCGAACTCCTTGGCCTTCTCGCGCAGCTCGGCGACCTTCATGGCCGCGAGCTCCTCGCGCGAAAGCGTGGGCTCGGTGGGGGCGGCGTTACGCTCCTTGTTGCGCTGTTTGCGATCGCGCTGACGGTTGCGGCGATCGTTGTTGCGCTCGTCCTTGCGGTCGCTGCGGTCGTCATTGCGCTTGTGCTGGCGACGGTTGGGGCGAGCGCCGTCTTCGGCCTCGGCGGGCGCGGCGCCATCGGTTGCGGCGGCATCGGCGTTAGCCGCAGTATCATCGCTGGCCTCGGCCTTGGAATCGCCCTGCAGCTCGGCCTCGGCCTGCTGCTCGGACGCCTTGGCCTTAGCGGACTTCTTACGACCGCGCTTGGGCTTCTCGGACGCAGGCCGTTCGACGTCTTGGGGCTCGGCAGCATCAGTCGATGCATCGGCGGTCGTCTCGGCGGAATCCTCAGACGCACCCTTCTTGGCAGCCTTAGCCTTGGACGTGCGCTTAGCAGCAGTGCGACGACTGCGACCGGGACGGACGTCGGCGGGCTCGACATCGGCGGAAGCGGCCTCGGAAGTCGTAGCATCCTGGACGGGTGCATCGGCAGTGGTTGCAGACTCGGCGGTCGCCGCAGCATCCCGAGCAGCTGCGGCTGCGGCTGCAGCCTTCTCTGCCTCGACGAAGGCCTTGGGCTTGCGGCCGCGACGGTGCGGGCGCAAAGCCGGATCGACAACGGGAACTTCGCTGGCCTCGACAGGCGCAGCGGACTCAGCAGGCGATGCGCCCTCCCCTGCCGCGGAACGAACCGAAGCCTCGGTGAGCTCGAGGGTTACCTGATCGGCAACCTGCTCGGCCTTAGCAGCCGTGCGACGGCGTGTGCGCGGTGCCGGCTTCTCGGTCGGCTGGTCGGCGGCAGGTGTCTCGGGCGCAGACGGAGCTGCAAGCTCGGTCAGAGCCGCGGCCTCGCGCTCGGCAGCACGACGGCGGGCGCGCACCACCTGAGCCTCGCTAATCTGCGCCAGCGCACGGGCCTGCGCGACCTCATCGGAAATCGGCTCCGAGGAGTCAGCTGCAACGGTGCGCTTGACGCGCGTCGTGCGCGTGGTACGGCGCTTGGGCTTGGTGACCTCCTCGCCGTCAGCAGCAGACTTGGCCGTGCGGCGCGTACGCTTGGGCTTTGCCGGAGCAGGCTCCTCACCAGTTGCAGGCACGGCCTTCTCAGCCGCTGAAGGCGTAGGCGTCGAAGCAGCCTTAGGCGTCTCAGGAGCCGAGGCTTGCGCGGGCGCCGCGACCTGGTCCAACGCAACCGGTGCAGCGGGAGCGGCTTGCGTCGTCGTTATTTCGTTTTCTTGCTGTTGATCAGACACAGTGTTTGCTCAACTTTCTTTTCAAGCCCTGTGATCACATGCTCCCTGCATAAACCTTCAGGGCGGCTAAACAGTCTAGCTCCGTCAAATACCGACGGACATCATTGATCTGTATCGAGATATTTGCGTCATATACGCAGCGTTAGTGTAACACAACCGCAACCACCTGCAACTTAGTCATCGGGGACGTTCTTAAACGACTAGTCAAAAGGGATGCTCTTTACAAAGTTCCGGCGTACACCATCGCCACATCATAAGCTGCGGTGAAATAGTTCCCAAATCCCGGCCGGCACCTCTCAAGCAGGAACCATTCCACCGCAACTCATAAGAAGAAGGCAGATCAAGCCTCAAGCATCGAGAAAACGGAACAGCTAAGGGACAAGGGCATCGGCCCCAAGACCGATGTGCCACGAATCGCGCCCATCTACTACGTTTGCCCCCGCACCCCTGACCATACTCACTATTTTCGAAAGTCGCAGACCTGCTACCTGCGGTTTTAATATTGCGATTTTCGGCGTGGTTCGGGGTACGCACTTAAACGTAGTAGATGCCCCCGATTCTTGGCAGAAGGTATCCCACCGTTCCTCCACGGGACAAAAATGATCCGTTTTCCTCCGTCCCCTAGGGTCATTTTCAAAACTATGGCTGTTTACTACGATGAATCGCTCAACCACGACCACGCCAAAAACCGAAAAAATAAAACCCCAGCTAGATGGCTTGCACTTTTCGGTGAAAAGCCCGTGTGATTGGAATCCCTCGATTCATCGTAGTAAACCGGTATAGTTGCGATTTGGTAGCATTTTCCAGCAAGCCAAATTGTCTCGCTAAACGCAAAAAGCCCGACCTCCGCATGGGAGATCGGGCTTTCGAGGCTCAGTCAAACCAAACCAACGCAGTCAAACGACCAGCGCTTACATCTGCTCGGGGGCAGAAACGCCAACGAGGGTAAGCACCAGGGCGAGCGTCACACGGACGGCGTCGCAGGCGGCCAAACGGGCGCGCGAGAGCTCGGGGTCGACGGGATGGCCCTCGCTCGGAAGGACCTGGCAGGCGGCGTAGAAGCTGTGGAAGTCGCCAGCGAGCTCCTCGGCAAAGTGCGTCAGGCGGAACGGGGCGCGATCGCGAGCGCAGCTACCGATGAGGTCGGTGAGCTCGTTGAGCTTACGCGAAAGGGCAAGCTCGGTCGGGTCGGTCAGCAGCGAGTA
>CAJKEF010000126.1 GCA_905198825.1 uncultured Collinsella sp.
GTTGCTCCCCCACCGTCGGAACATAGATCTTTTGGCCGTCTGTAATCTTGGACGCACGATTAAGCCCTGTCACATCCGCCTCGGCCGTAAGCCCTCCGGCGGCATCGATCGCTTGGGACACACGTGCTCCATCTTTGAGCCGATACACGCCAGGCCTCACAACGGCGCCATCAACATCGACATAAACCTCTGCCGCGGCAGACGCCTTAGGCGAAGAGCCTTCGGATGTCTTTCCGCTCGAGGCATCGCCGGATCCCGGCTCCACTAACGAACCCGAACCATCAGTGTGCTCAAACGACACACTGCGGGCACCGCCGCCAAGGTTCGCCATCGCCAGTCCACTCGCCATCGCAATGACGACCAGAATCGCCATCACCACTGCCTTATGACCGAGCAGCTTGTCCGCCAAGCGGTCCATCCGTTTGACCCGTTCGTGTTGTTCGCGCTGCGCCATAGCAAAACCTCCCAACAACATCGTGTCAGGAAAAGAGTCCTGCAACAGCCACGCTCCAAAACCGGTTTTAGCGGTCAAACCAAAAACCGACCAAAACCTTGCACAAATCTGTCCATTTATTCAGGCACACGTCAGCAAATGAACACTTAGCCGCAAAATGCCCAGATAGCAATAGACCGACGATACAGACGCATCGTCGGTCTATGCAGGCAATTACTCGTGATCTTGGTAAATCTCGCGCGGAGCAAGCTCCGAATGTTTGCGTTTTAAGGTCTTAGGGGCCTTATACGTGTTGCTGGAGAAGTCAATGTACTCGGTCTGCTTAAGCAGGCGCTCGATCATCTCCTCGTGATCGAACAACTCCCAGGCCTCATGCACGGCATCGAGTTTAGCGTGCGTCTCGGGACGGCGCGGCATAAATAGCGTGCAGCAGTCGGGAGCGGCCTCAGTCGAGATATCGAACGTACCGATCTCCTCGGCGCGCGCGATGATCTCCTGCTTGTCCGAACCGATGAGAGGGCGGAACACGGGGATCTTCACGGCCTCGTTGACGGCCATGATGTTCTCAAGCGTTTGGGAGGCAACCTGCCCAAGCGATTCGCCCGTAACGATGGCCTTGGCACCCTCGATGTGTGCAATGCGCTCAGCAACCGAATACATAATGCGGCGATACATGATCACGCGCAGGTTGCTGGGACAGGTGACCGAAATCTCACGCTGGCAGTCGCCAAACGGCACCACGTACAGGCGGCCGATCTGAACACCCGGCTCAAGCGCACGTATGATGTCCTGCACCAAATACTCGCTCGTATCGGGCGTCTGCGGACGACCGGAGAAATGTACCGGCACGCACACCGCACCGCGACGCGCGAGCATCCAAGTCGCCACCGGAGAATCGATACCCGACGACAGCAGCGTCACGACCTTGCCGGCAGAACCCACTGGCAGACCGCCCACGCCGCGCTCGGAGCGCGCATACACATAGACGCTGCCCTGGACCACCAGTACGTGCACCATAGCGTCAGGATCGTGCATCTGGACCTTTTTATCGGGGAAGGCCTCACACAACACCTCGCCGACCTGACGATTGATGTCAATCGAGGTGAGCTCATAGTCGGTATTGGAGCGCTTGGCGTGCACCTTAAACGAATCGAAGGAACCAAACTCGCGCAGCGCCCTCACGGCGGCGGCACAGTACTCCTGAGGGTCGCGATTGGTGTGATACGCCAAAGACACACGAGCAACGCCGGGAACGGTCCGAATGACACGCGCCGCCTCGTCGGCCTGATGCTCGTTAAATGTCACGAGGATATAACCGGAAATTCGAGACACGGCATTCACGGAAAAGGCGGCCAAGGCCGCCTTGATGTTATCCATGAGGATATGCTCAAAATGTGCGCGGTTCTTGCCCTTCAGTCCAACCTCGTGATAGTGGACCAGGCAGACGCGGGCTGCCATTTAGGCTTCAGCAACCTTGTGGCCGAGCGCCTTCTCGTAACGGGCCTCGTCGTAAGAGATGTCGCCGTCGACAATCTCGTCCATAGCCATCGAGATGGTATCGGCACCGGAAAGCCCGATGGTGATGTCATCGACATCCTGGACAGCAAGCACGCGGTTGTGCTGGCCACGCAGCATGCTATTGATGTCGCAGGCGCGCTTGGAGGCAAGCGAAGCGAGCAGGAAGCGGTTGTGATCGGTCTTCTCCAGAAGATCGTCAATGCAAGGCTTTACAACGGACACGGACCTCAGATCCTTTCATGCATATCGAGAACGCGAACGAGCTCATCGGTCGCGCGGTCGAGATCGTCATTCACCACGACGTCGTCGTAGCGGTCGGCAAGGGCAAGTTCATGGGCGGCGTTTGCCATACGCAGCTCAATCGTCTCGGGCGTCTCGGTACCGCGACCGACCAGGCGATCGCGAAGCACCTCGAGCGAAGGCGGCTTGATAAAAATCAACACGGCCTCGGGGAAACGTTCCTTGACCTGCAAGGCACCCTGGACATCGATCTCCAAGATTAGAGACGAACCAGAGGCAAGCTTGGATGTGACCTCGCTCACCAAGGTGCCGTAGCAGTTACCGTGGACCTCGGCCCACTCAACAAACTCACCGTTTGCCACGCGGCGGTCGAACTCCTCGCGCGTCAGAAAAAAGTAGTTGACGCCGTCGACCTCACCTTTGCGTGGTGCTCGCGTGGTAGCCGAAACCGTCAGGCCCAGGTTAGAGCGACGCTCGCGCACACGAGTGACGAGCGTGCCCTTGCCTGCACCTGACGGTCCAGAAATCACAAAGAGCTTTGAATCCTGAGCGCTCACTTATTTGGTCAGCTGCTCGAGGAGCTGCTCGCGCTGACGGACGCCGAGGCCCTGGACGCGACGGGTAGCGGAGATACCGAGCTCCTCCATGATCTTGGCGGCCTTGGCCTTGCCATAACCAGGGAGAGACTCGATGAGGGTGGAAACCTTCATGCGGGAAGCGATGGGGTCATCGGAGTTGAGCACGGACTCGAGGGACTTCTCGCCCTTCTTGATCTGCTCGCGAAGCTCAGCGCGGGCGTGACGTGCGGCAGCAGCCTTCTCAAGAGCCTGCTTGCGCTGCTCATCGGTAAGCTGAGGGAGTGCCATTCGTACCTCCAAAAAGTTGGGTTATATCTGATTCAATAATTGGCATTTTAGCACGTAGAACGTACAAAATGCCCAATCGCGGCTCCATAGGTTAGACGATACCCGCAAAAAGTGCAATATACTGCGCCCAAAGTTAAGCCCCTGACCTGCGATTCCACACAAAGGATGGGAAAGTTTTCGCAGGCACAGGGGCTAATTTGTGCTAATGAGACCCAAAAGTGGTGACTTAGGGGAATCTTTTAGGCGACGTTTTCGACCAGCTCGGCAACGATGGCGTCAAAGGCGGCAACCGGATCGTCGGCGCCGGTGATGGGACGGCCCACCACAATGTGGCTTGCGCCGCGCTCGATAGCCTGGGAAGGCGTCGCCACGCGGGACTGGTCACCAAGGGCGGCACCCACCGGACGCACACCCGGAGTCACGATCAGGGCATCGGGACCCAGCAGCTCACGCATGTCGTGAGCCTCCATCGGCGAGCACACGATACCGTCGATGCCGTTGGCCTGAGCGAGCTTTGCCAGGCGGGCGGCCTCCTCGGCCACGGGCGACTCGACGCCGATCTCGCTCAAGGCATCCTGGTTCATGCTCGTGAGCACGGTGATGGCGACGAGCTTGGCGCGGTCCTCGCGCGCCTCCTCGGCACCCTCGCGGCAGGCAGCGAGCATGGCGCCCGAGCCCAAGCCGTGAACCGAAAGCAGGTCGGCACCGGCAAGCGAGGCCGAGCGAGCGGCACCGCGCACCTGATGCGGAATGTCATGGAACTTGAGGTCGAGGAAGACCTTAAAGCCCAGGTCCTTGAACGTCTTGACGATCTCGGGGCCCTCAGCGTAATAGAGCGTCATGCCCACCTTGAGCCAAGCGGCATGACCAGAAAGCTCGTGGGCGAGCTCGAGCGCACGCTCACGGTCGCAGTCGAGGGCGACGATAACGCGGTCGCGGGCATCGGTCTCTAGCATTCGAAAGCACCTACCAGCTCGTTGATGTCCTTCACGCCCTGAGACTCAGCCCAGGCCTCGAGCTCGTGCGCGATCTTGAGCGAAGCACACGGATCGACGAAGTTGGCCATGCCGACCGACACGCAGGTGGCGCCGGCCAGAATAAACTCGGCCGCATCCTCGCCGGTCATGACACCGCCGACACCGTTGATGGGGATATCGACGGCCTGGGCAACCTCCCAGACCATGCGCACGGCGATGTGGTGGCACAGCGGGCCCGAAAGGCCGCCCTTGGGCTTGGCCACGCGGGACTTGCGGGTATGGACGTCGATGGCCATGCCCTGGATGGAGTTGATGACCGAAAGGCCGTCAGCGCCGGCAGCCTCGAGGGCCTTAGCGATCTCGGCGACGTTGACCGGCGCCATCTTCACGAACAGCGGCTTATCGGTCACCTTGCGGCAAGCAGCCATAACGGAAGAGGCGCCCTCGGGCGTGGAGCCCATGGCGGCACCGCCGGCGGCGATATTAGGGCAGCTCACGTTGATCTCGTAGCCGGCAGCCCAGGGACACAGCTCGACATACATCTCGAGCGCGCGGACAAACTCCTCGACGGAGTGGCCGGCAACCTGACAGATGACCTGACAACCGTCCTTGGAGAGCTGCTCGAGCCACGGACCGGACTCACGGGCAAA
>CAJKEF010000127.1 GCA_905198825.1 uncultured Collinsella sp.
CGCGCCGCTCAGCAGTGCGTTGACATCGCTCGCATAGGTCTGCGTGTCGCCGGGTTCGCGCTCGGCGGCCGTGGCGGTAATCACGGTGTTGCCGTGCACGGTGCCCGTCACGATAACGCCCTTCGACACCGGCGTCGGCACGGGGTAGAGCGGCATGAGCGCGCGTGGCTCCTTGTCCAGCACCACGATGTTGCCCTGACGCCAGACCATCTGAAACTCCTCGGCGCCCGCCATATGCGAGATGTCTGCGGCACCGTTGCCCGCGGCGTTGATCAGGTAACGGCAGCGCACATCGCCGGCGGGCGTCACCAGCGTAAAGCGCGCGGCTCCGTCATCCGAGCCGGCAACTTCTATGGCCTCCACTGGCGCAGACCGCATAAACGTCACCCCGTTGGCCACGGCGTTCTCCAGCGCGGCGATGGCAACCTCAAACGGGTCGACAAACCCAGTCGAGGGGCACCACAACGCGCACGTTGCATCGGCACTGGCGCGCGGCTCAAGTTCGTGGATGCGGTCGGGTCCGACGATCGACAGTTCGGGCACGCCGTTGGCAAGGCCGTTGCGCCGCAGCTGCTCCAGATGCGCGCGGTCCTCGTCGTTAAAGCCCAACACCATCGACCCGGTACGGCAAAACAAAAAGCCAAGCTCCTGGGCCCATGTGCTATATAGCTCGCAACCTCGAGCGTTGACCTGCGCCTTTACGGTGCCCGGTGTCGGATCGTAGCCGGCGTGCACCAGGCCGCCGTTGGCCTTCGACGCGCCCAGCGCAATATCGTTAGCCGCCTCGACCACGCAAATGGACAGGTCATAGCACGCGAGCTGCCTCGCGATGGCGCATCCCGTGATGCCCGCGCCCACAATTGCGATATCAAACGTTTCCGTCACAGTGCCTCCCAGACGAGTTGACAGGCCGTCAATAAGACTATCCTACGGTCCGCACACCCCCAGTGCGGCGGCAATGCGGCGAACAGCCCCGCAACACCCGCCAACGGCAGACGAGGGGAGACCCGGTATCGTCGACAACCTCGTCTGCCGACAACTACGGCAACCGTTCGTCTCGATCTGTAACAGTTAGACGTGGATTTGGGTTCCAGATGTTACAGATCGAGACGTTAGTCTGGCGGGTCCTCCGTTTGTCTCGATCTGTAACATCTAGACTCGGATTCCGCTCCCACCTGTTACAGATTGAGATGTTTGTGTCCGCACCAGCCCCGCCCCTAGACGTGGTCCCATATAAACAAACCCCGTGGTAAACTTGACCGGACTGTAAATACCCCGAAAGGTACCACCAATGTCCAAGTACATCTCCGAGCTCATGTCGCCGCAGCTTATGGGCGTCGTCTATGCCTTCGTTGGCTTTATCATCGCCCTGTATGTGCTGTCCGTCGTCTATGTGTTCATCGACGCTCGCCGCCGCGGCGCCAGCGCCTACGTGGCATGGGGCATCATCGCCCTCATCCCGTTTGTAGGCCTCATCGCCTACCTGGTCCTGCGCCCGCATTCCTACGCGGCCGACCGCGAGGAGCAGGAGCTGGACATGGCCCTGCGCGAGCGCCAGCTTGCCCAGTACGGCACCTGCCCGCAGTGCGGCGCCCCCATCGAGAAGGACTTTGTCGTCTGCCCGGTGTGCGACACCCAGGTTCGCAACGTGTGCCCCAGCTGCCATCGCCCGCTCGACGCGCACTGGAAGGTCTGCCCCTACTGCCGAACTCGCATCCAGTAACGCATCCATCGCCGGGCCGGCCGCAAGCCACGGGTACCGCGCGTCCCGCACAAGCCGCACGTGCAACCCGCCCCACACGATGAAGCATGCGTAGAAAATCGCCCGCCGTGCCATTAAGGTGCGGCGGGCGCTTGTATACCAAGGCAACCTGCCTATAATGATGCAAGTCAAAAACGCCGAGCGCATCGCACGCACTTGCATCAGGCATCCGAGAGGAGAAAACATACCCATGAAGGCACTCTACAATGACGGTTCGGTGGCCGAGCTCCCGCAGGACGAGGTCACGCACGTCATCCGCCACTCCGCCGCGCACATCATGGCGCAGGCCATCAAGCGCCTCTATCCCGAGGCCGACTTTGCCTACGGTCCCGCGACCGACAACGGTTTTTACTACGACGTCGACCTGCCCGAGGGCGTCAAGATCAGCGAGGACGACTTCCCCGCGATCGAGGCCGAGATGAAGAAGATCGTCAAGGAGAACCTCAAGTTCACCGTCTTTGAGAAGCCCCGCGCCGAGGCCATCGCCCTTATGGAGGAGCGCGGCGAGAAGTACAAGGTCGAGCACATCGGCGACCTGGACGACGATGCCCGCATCACCTTCTACCAGCAGGGCGACTACATCGACATGTGCGTCGGCCCCCACATCTGCTACACCAAGGCCCTCAAGGCCTTTAAGCTCACCGGCGTCTCGGGCGCCTACTGGAAGGGCGACAAGGACAACAAGATGCTCACCCGCATCAACGGCGTCGCCTTTGCCACCAAGGAAGAGCTCGACGAGCACATGCACATGCTGGAGGAGGCCAAGAAGCGCGATCACCGCAAGATCGGCCGCGAGATGGACCTCTTTATGATGCGCGACGAGGCCCCCGGCTTCCCGTTCTTCCTGCCCAACGGCATGATCCTTAAGAACACGCTGCTGGACTACTGGCGCGAGATCCACCACAAGGCCGGCTACGTTGAGATCTCCACGCCGCTCATCATGAACAAGCAGCTGTGGAAGACCTCGGGCCACTGGGACCACTACAAGGACAACATGTACTCCACCGTCATCGACGACGAAGAGTACTGCATTAAGCCCATGAACTGCCCGGGCGGCGTGCTGGTGTACGCCTCCAAGCCGCACTCCTATCGCGAGCTGCCCATTCGCGCCGGCGAGATTGGCCTGGTGCACCGCCACGAGCTGCGCGGCGCCCTGCACGGCCTGTTCCGCGTGCGCTGCTTTAACCAGGACGACGCCCACCTGTTTGTGCGTCCCGACCAGCTGACCGACGAGATCGTGGGCGTGGTCAACCTCATCGACTCCGTGTACCAGAAGTTTGGCTTTAAGTACCACGTTGAGCTTTCCACCCGCCCCGAGGACTCCATGGGCTCGGACGAGGACTGGGCGCGCGCCGAGGAGGGCCTGCGCACCGCTCTGGAGAAGCTGGGCATGGACTACGAGGTCAACGAGGGCGACGGCGCCTTCTACGGCCCCAAGATCGACTTCCACCTGGAGGACTCGCTCGGCCGTACCTGGCAGTGCGGTACCGTCCAGCTCGACTTCCAGATGCCGCTCAACTTTGACCTGGAGTACGTGGACGCCGACGGCACCAAGAAGCGCCCCATCATGCTGCACCGCGTGTGCTTTGGCTCCATCGAGCGCTTCATCGGTATTCTGATCGAGCACTTTGCGGGCAAGTTCCCCACCTGGCTGGCTCCCGTGCAGGTCAAGGCACTTCCTGTCTCCGAGAAGAGCCGCGACTACGCGCACGAGGTATGCGCCAAGCTGGAGGAGGCCGGCATTCGCGTGGTCTGCGACGATCGCGACGAGAAGATCGGCTACAAGATCCGCGAGGCCCGCAGCATCGACCGCGTGCCCTACATGCTTATCTTGGGCGAGAAGGAGGTCGAGGCCGGCAACATCTCCGTCCGCGATCGCTCCAACGAGACCGTTCAGATGAGCGTTGACGAGTTTGTGGCCAAGGTGCTCGAGGAGATCAAGACTCGCGCCTAGCACAAACAATACAAGAATTAACAAAGGCGATCGTCCTCGCGGGCGGTCGCCTTTTTTGTTGTCTATAGAAGAAAAGCCGCTGGTTAGAGCGGCTTTTTTGTTGTGCAAAAAGGTACAGGTTTTTGTAGAGGCGTATGGAGATGCACCCATTCGCGGCACATTTTGTGCAATCTGGGAAAACGCGAGCAGTTTGCTCGTATAATGAAGCCCGTCGAAAGATACAAAAACCTGTACTTTTGCGACTGCGCCTAGCTGCGAGCGAGAAGCCTGTTCTTAACGCCTCTGCATCCGCGTGCGTTGCGGAAACAAGAAAAGGGGGCGAGAGATGGAACAGACAATGCGGCGCCAAGAGCAGCTGCCCGGTGCCTTTAGTGGCACTACTACCAACAGCCAGCACGGCCGCGTCCGCTGGTATCTGGTCCACACCCCCAATGGAAAAGAGCGCGAGACCTGCGAAAAGGTCCGACGCATTATCCCGCACAACCTTATGCAGGACGCTTTTGTGATGCAAAAGGAGTTCTGGTTTAAGCGGGACGGCGCATGGTCGCTCCAAACCAAACCCATGTACAAGGAATATTTCTTCGTCGCCACGCACGATGCCGCCGCGCTCGATAGGGCTTTGGCACAACTGAGCTTTGGCTGCCGCATTGCCGGCAGTAGGGAGCGGGCGTACATGCCCATGCCGGACGACGCACAGGACTGGTACCGCAGCGTGCTGGACGAAGACGGCGTGGTGCGTAACAGCGTTGCGCGCATAGAAGACGGCGTGCTGCACATAGAGCAGGGCCCACTTGTGGGGCAAGAGGCGCGCGTTAAAAAGATCGACCGTCATAAGCGCTGGTGCCTGGTCGACTTTGGCGAAGGCGACTCCGCATTTAGGGAGCTGCTTGCGCTGGACGTCCCCAGCAAAACGTAGGGGAGACGTTGCACTGGCAATTTATTTGGTTTTTGAATCCGTGGATGGGGGGGGGTTCCTGGGGACAGGAAC
>CAJKEF010000128.1 GCA_905198825.1 uncultured Collinsella sp.
ACCACCGTTTTCCCTCATAACTTTTCTGTGCGATCATCCGGTCAATGCTGTGGAACAAAACCGCCATGCCCTCATCCAGTTCGCAGTTCACGTGATACTCCGGCAGAAGTTCTTTAAAAAATGACTGGAATTTTTCTTTTTGACGGATGGGCGCAAGCATCTGGATACTCGTAAAACTGCATTTAAACTGCTGTCTTGCCAAATCCAGCAAATATTCCAAATAAGCGCGCAGCATTTCCCTTCTCGAAAACTGATATTTGTATCCATCGGTAAGGGTTACTCCTTCAAACCGGTTCGGATCGCTGATCCAGCGTTTGATGTCATAGAAAACAGCAATATCCTCATCCCGGTAATTCTCCTCCCCCAGCGCTTTCGCGTCATGCCCAAACACAAAGGAGGCTTCTTCCCCCTCCTGCCGGCACACACCGATAAGGCTTGGGATGATTTTGCTCCCTTTTACCATCGCCGTTTTCATACTTCCATCCGGCAGACAGATCCCCATGGTGGTATTGGAGCTTCCAAGATCGATGATCAGCGGGAGTTCCGCCTGTGCAATCTCTTTTTCCTGAATATCTAACAGTGGAATTCTCACGCCCTCCAAAACTCCGGGAGCCATCGTCCGGTTGCCATAGTAACAGTCATACAGAAATTCGGAATCGCGCTCTTTCGGCAGATACAGAATAAAATACTGGTGCTTTTCCAGAGGGCGGACTGCGACATCCTTTCCTTTAAAGATATACGCCTTTCCCTCCGCCATCTGGATATAAAAGCAGGTGTACACCTGAAAGGATTCATCGATTAGAAAAAGATTCCCTTCGTATATGCCCTGCTCCGACTGTATCTGATACCCGTCCAGCTCATTGATCTGCGTGTCGCTGTACAGGGTCATAGTGCCCGGCACCCGGATATCCATATGGTCTGTAAGCAGTACATCATGGCATTGCAGATACTCCTCAATCCGCTCCAGCCCGTTTTCGCACCGGGTCTGGATATGGCGGTATTCCTTTTGCCCGCGAAAACGCATGATGAGACGGATCAGACTCTCCTTGTCCTCCCTTTGAGCAGACGACACTACCAGCCGCTCTTTTCTGCAAATTTCTCTGAGATGAAACATCGTCATCTTCTCAAGTTCGTTCCTTTTATAGGAATTTGTGGGAGTAATCTCACGATTTGCGTTCCATTTGTATGTATATCCGCTCATAAGTATCGTTCCTCGCTTTTCCTAAGTTGTGGCTGCCCCCTGCGCAGCTGCATTCATCCCTGCCCTTGCCGCATCAATCTTTGGGTTCAGGTTATCTGCCAGCTCATCCAGTTCCAGCCTTCTGTAAATCACCTGCGCAGTCTGGTAGAAAGTGATCGCACTCTCATACTTCCCCTGGGCGAAAAGCATATTGCCCTGATTTTCAAGGTCGATTGCGTTTTGCTGATCATTCGCCTTCTGCTGGTTCTCCAGTTCGATCGCTGCGGCCTCCTCCTGCTTTTGTTTCTCCTGCTCTGCCGCTGCTACTTCTTCCTGTTGCTGCTTTCTCTCCGTTTCCTCCTGCGCTGCTTTTTCTAACGCTTCCTCGGCGGCAGCCTGCATCTCCTCGTTGGAGGCATCGCGGGCGACGTCGATGCGGCCACGGACCTTGCCGAGCACCTGGACGACGATCTGCACCGTGTCCTCGATGGACTCGGCCAGGTCGAACTCGGGCCAGGCGGCGGTGTAGGCGTTGCCCTCGCAGCCGAGCGCCTCGTGCCACAGCTCGTCGGCCCAGAACGGGCAGATGGGGGCAAGGACGCTCACGATATCCTTAGCCACGCCGTAGCACAGCGCCTTGTCGCGGGCGGTACCCTCGGTGGCATTGAGGTAGGCACTCGCCGCGTTGACGAGCTCCATAACGGCCGAGATGGCGGTGTTGAACTGGCCGCGATCGAAGTCCTCGGTGCACTTGGCGATGGTGCGGTGACGCTCGCGATAGAGCTTCATCGCAACCTCATCGAGCGCGGACTTGTCGAAGGCCACGTTGGCGTCGCCGGACTGGACGAGCTGCCAAACGATACGCCAGGCGCGCTTGATGAAGCGGTTGGCGCCCTCGACGGCCTTGGGATCCCAGTCGAAGTCCTTCTCGGGCGGGGCGATAAACAGGATCGCCAGACGCATGGTGTCGGCGCCGTAGGGCTCAATGACCGAGCTCGGGGGCACGACGTTGCCCTTGGACTTGGACATGGTGTCGCCGTTCTCGTCCTTGACCATGCCCTGGCACAGCAGGTTGGTGAAGGGCTCGTCAACGCTCAGCAGGCCCAGGTCGCGCAGCGCCTTAGTAAAGAAGCGGCTGTAGAGCAGGTGCAGAATGGCGTGCTCGATGCCGCCGATGTAGTTATCGACGGGCATCCAACGGTCTGCCGCCTCGCGGGAGAAGGGCAGCTCGGTGTTGTGCGGGTCGGTGTAACGCAGGTAATACCAGCTGGAGCAGGTGAAGGTGTCCATGGTATCGGTCTCGCGCTTGGCCGGGCGGCCGCAGACCGGGCAGGTGGTCTCGTAGAAGTCCTTGCACTCGGCGAGGGTCTCGCCGGCGCCCAGGTCCAGGTTCTCGGGCAGCGTCACCGGAAGCTGATCCTCGGGCACGGGCACGATGCCGCAGTGCTCGCAGTGGATGGCCGGGATGGGGTTGCCCCAATAGCGCTGACGGCTGATGAGCCAGTCGCGCAGGCGGAACTCGACCTTGCGACGGCCGCAGCCCATGGCCTCGAGGTCGGCCACGATGGCAGCCTCACCCTCGGAGTGCTTACCGCCGCGCATGCCAGTGTACTTGCCGGACTGGACGAGCGTGCCCTCGGCAGCGTGAGCGCAATCCCAGTCGACGGTCTCGGCATGGAAGGTATCGATGGTCTCGCCGCTGGCCTCGACGGCAGCGCGATCGTCATCGTCCAGGATAATCGGCACGATCGGCAGGTCGTACTTGCGGGCGAACTCAAAGTCGCGCTGGTCGCCGCAGGGAACGGCCATGACGGCGCCGGTGCCGTAGTCGGCAACGACATAATCGGCAACCCACACGGGGACCTTCTCGCCGTTCACGGGGTTCACCACGTAGCGGCCGGTAAAAGCGCCGTGCTTCTCGATGGTGCCCTGGGCACGCTCGACGGCAGAGATATGCTTGGAGTCCTCGACGATCTTGGTGACGGCCTCCTCGTACTCCGTGCCCTCGACGAGCTCGTGCAGACGAGCGTACTCGGGAGCAAGGACAAAGAAGGAGACGCCAAAGAGCGTATCGGCACGCGTGGTAAAGACGGTGATCTTGCCCTCGTCGCCCTCGATGGGCTCGCCATCCCGGTCGCACAGGGTAAAGTCGACCTCGGCGCCCTCGGAGCGACCGATCCAGTTGGCCTGCATCTGCTTGACGCGCTCGGGCCAGCCGGGGAGCTTCTCCAGGTCGTCGAGCAGCTCCTGGGAGTACTCGGTGATCTTGAAGTACCACTGCTCAAGGTCGCGCTTCTCGGGCTCGGTGCCGCAGCGCCAGCACTTACCCTCGGTGACCTGCTCGTTGGCCAGAACGGTCTTGCAGTTGGGGCACCAGTTGACCGGGTTCTTCTTGCGGTAGACCAGGCCCTTTTCCCACATCTTTTCAAAGATCCACTGACCCCAGCGATAGTAGTCGGGGCTGCAGGTCTTGACCATGCGATCCAGATCGTAGGAGAAGCCCATGCGCTTCATCGTGGCGAGCGCCTGGTCCATGTTCTTGTACGTCCAAGCGGCAGCCTGCGTATTGTGCTTGATGGCGGCGTTCTCGGCAGGCAGACCAAAGGCGTCAAAGCCGATGGGATGCAGCACGTCGTAGCCGCGCATGCGGGCCTGACGGGCCATGGCATCGCCGATGGTATAGTTGCGCGCGTGGCCCATGTGCAGGTCGCCCGACGGATACGGGAACATCTCGAGCACATACTTCTTGGGCTTGCTGTCGTCGGTGTCGACAGCAAAGAGGTTGGAATCCTCCCAGGCCTTCATCCACCTGGACTCAATGGCCTGCGCGTCGTAGACAGGAATCTCGTCCTTATGATCTGTGCAATCGCACATATCAGCTCCTTTAATCTTAGCTGGGGTCGGTCGGCTTAGCTTTATTCGCTACTGCGGACAGTCCTGCGCAAGACGAAGAGCACATTAAGTGCTCTTCTTTGCGTGCGGAACTTGTAGCGAACAAAGCTAAGCCGACCGACCCTAAGGTTAACTTGACTGATGATAGCAAATACGACAAGCGAGATGCCTGCGACTTGCAGGCATCTCGCTTTATCTAAATAACGTGGTTGAGAATCAACCGCTATTTGTTACCCGCCCAAGTATGGTCGGGTTTTCCAAGTGCCGAAGATTGCCGTGAAAGAGGAGCGACGCGTACTTTGGTACGCAAGCGACGGTTTGAACGGCAAGGTGCGGTGCTTGGAAAAGCCGCTTAGCGGTAGCTGACGCTTTGCTGGGAGTCCTTGACGACAACGTCGTGGGCGCCGCCTTCGACGATCGAGGTTGAGCTCACCAGGGTCAGGCGTGCCTTTTCCTGGAGCTCGGGGATCGAGAGGGCACCGCAGTTGCACATCGTGGACTTGACCTTGTAGAGCGTGCCGCCCACGCCGTCCTTGAGGGAACCGGCATAGGGAACGTAGGAGTCGACGCCCTCGACGAAGCTGAGCTTCGCGGCGCCGC
>CAJKEF010000129.1 GCA_905198825.1 uncultured Collinsella sp.
ACGGCGTTTTACCAAACGCCGTAACGGCTCGACGCTGCGCGCCGCCCAAGGCGACAATTTGTCATTCAAAAGGCAGGGCATGACCAGAAGGTCAATGCCCTGCCTTTTTCATGCCAACTTGTTCGCCTTGGACGTCGCTCGCTGACGTTGTCTCAACCTGCGATGCCGACTACTTTTCTTGCACCAAAAATCGCCCCGTTCTCGGTTGAGGACGGGGCGATTCGTCTTTTTGGCTCATGCAGCCAGGCTTATGCAAAGCGGGCGACGAGCTCCTGGAGCACGTCGGTCATCTTGACGAGCGAACTGACCGGGACGAACTCGTTGACGCCGTGGTAGCAATAGCCGCCGGTGGAAAGGTTGGGGCAGGGCAGACCGCGGAACGACAGCTGCGCACCGTCGGTGCCGCCGCGAATCGGCAGCACTTGGGGCTCAACGCCGCAGGCAAGGTAGGCTTCCTTGGCAACATCAATAAGCTCGGGATAGTCGCGAACGATCTCGGCCATGTTGCGGTACTGGTGCTTAATCTCGACCGTTACGCGCTCCTCGCCCAATCGCTGGTTGAGCAGTGCGGCGGCGGCATCCATCAGCTCGAGTTTCCGCTGGAACTTGGCGGCATCGTGATCACGGATGATATAGCGCGCCGTGGCATGGTCGACCGTTGCCGAAACGCCCTCAAGGTGATAGAAGCCCTCGTAACCCTCGGTGTATTCCGGACGTTGCACGTAAGGGAGCAGGGCGTTGAAGTCGCAGAACAGGTTGCCCGCGTTGACCATGCGGCCCTTAGCGTCGCCGGGGTGAATGGACTGGCCCTCAAAGCGGACGGTCACCTCGGCGGCATTGAAGCACTCCCACTCCAGCTCGCCGATGGGGCCGCCGTCGACCGTGTAGGCGTACTTGCAGCCAAAGGTATCGATATCCAACAGCTCGGCTCCGTGGCCGATCTCCTCGTCAGGGCAGAAGCAAATGCCGAGTGCGGGATGGGGCAGGGAGGGATCCTGAGCGATACGCGCGACAAGCGACATGATCTCGGCGACGCCTGCCTTGTCGTCCGCGCCCAGCAGCGTGGTGCCATCGCTGCAGACCAGGTCCTCACCCGCGAGGTCGTTCAGGGCGGGAAGCTTGGCGGTGCTCATGGCAACGGGCTTACCGTCAACCGTGCCGCAGACCAGGTCGCCGCCTTCGTAGTGTACGATGTGCGGCTTCACGCCGGCACCCGGTGCAACTTCGGTGGTGTCGAGATGGGCGATCAGGCCCAGGGCGGGCTTGTCCTCAGCGCCCGCACTTGCGGGGATATGCGCGCAGACATAGGCGTGCTCGGTCACGTGGGCATCTTCCGCACCAAGCTCGCGCAGCTCTTCAGCCAGCACGTTGGCAAGGTCAAACTGAACGGCGCTCGAGGGTACCTGGTCGCAGTTTGCATCCTCGGACTGCGTGTTGATCTGGACGTAGCGCAAAAAGCGCTCGAGGACATCGGGGTTCGTGGTGGTGTTTTCCATAAAGACCGCTCCAATCTTGGTCGTCGTGTGCAACAAGAACTCTAGCACGGTATGCCACGGCATACCGCGACGCTTGGATGGGGTAGAATCAGCCATTGAATGCAGAAGGGACGGAAGATCATGGATACGACAAATAGCTCGCGCGAACTACATCTGACGGTGGCGAACGAAGACTACTTGGAGTGCATGGTTCGCATTGAAAGCGAAGAGGGGGAAACCAACGGTGTGCGATCGGTCGACATCGCGCAGCGTCTTGGTGTCTCCAAGGCATCGGTCAATAAAGCGGTTTCGGCGCTCAAGGCATCCGAGCTTGTCGAGCAATCGCACTACGGCAAGGTAATCCTGACCGATCGCGGCCGCGAGGTTGGCACGGCTATCTGGTACCGTCATCGCCTCATCCGCACGTTTTTGGTTCAGGAGCTCGGTGTCGAATTTGAGCGAGCCGATTCCGAGGCCTGCATGATGGAGCATGCGCTATCCGAGGACACGATGAGCCGCTGGCTCGCCTATCTCGAAAAGCAGGGAATCAGCGTCGAGGAATAGCGGGATATATATGGATACGAGTTATTACAACCGCTTTGGTGCCGAGGAACTTGCGCGCCGCTTGTCGAGCGAGACCTTGTTGGCGCAGGGCCCCATGGGCAGTGTTTTGTTGAGTGAGTACGATGCCGCTGACATTCCACCGGCGTTTTGGAATCTGGCAGAGCCGCAGACCGTTTCTCGTATCCATCGCTTGTATGTCGCCGCCGGCGCGCAGGTGCTCATTACCAACACCTTTCAGGCATCAAGCTATGCCCTCAAGCACGACCAGATTGCGCCGTCCGTGGCGGAGGTCAATCGCGGGGCCGTCGACGATGCCCGCCAGGCGCACCCTCAGCTGCTGCTGGGCTCGATGGGCCCGATTTGTATTGAGTGGTTTGCCGAGGACTCTGCCGAGTATCGTGAAATCCGCGGCATTGCGCGCGAACAGGCGCACGCCTTGCTCAATGCTGGTGTTGACGGTCTGCTGATCGAGACGGTGACGTCTATCCGTAATCTGCAGCCCATGCTTGCCGGCGCCCGAGATGCCGCCGACGGCATGCCTGTTCTGGTGAGTTTTGTCGTTGACGATAAAGGCGACCTGTTGGGCGATGGCCTCAACATCGAGGCAGCCGTTTTGTACGCCGAAAAACACGGCGCAAACTCGGTTGGTGTTAATTGCTGTTCGCTTGCGGCCGCGAACGCGGCGGTGCCCAGGATGGTTGCATCGGCGACTACTCCCGTCACGGTGCGTCCCAACGTGGGCGATCCGGTCCAGACTCAGGATGGCCCCGTATGGCACGAGAACCCCGAAGCTTTCGCGCGCGCATGCATCGAATGGAGACATGCCGGCGCCGCAATGGTGGGCAGTTGTTGCGGAACCACAGCAATCACTACGGCAGCGATGGCCGAGGCGCTCGATATATAAAGGGTAAAACCGCTCCATACGGGGCGGTTTTTTTTATTGCTTGCATGTCCTCGGCAGCATTTGCCCAAATGGTGAATGCTGGTGCCGGCAGGTTGCCGAGTGCGTGTTGCGGGTATACCTCACGCGTACCATGATCCAAACACTGTGAGGTGTCTGCGCGTGTGCGCGATAATTCATTTTGGAACTGACGGTTGGCGCGCTCGCGTCGATGAGGACTTCACTGCCGATAACGTTGCCCGTATCGCCGATGCCGTCGGCGAGTTGTGGCAAAAGACCAATCCGGGCAAAACGGTATATATAGGGTTCGACACCCGGCCCCTGGCGAGCGAGTTCGCTGAGCTTGCGGCGGGCGTGCTAGCAGCGCACGGGCTGGACGCCGTGCTCGCTTCGCGACCTGTTCCGACCCCTGCCCTTACGTGGGCGGCGGCTTATGACGGTGAGGCGTGCGGCGCGCTCATGGTGACGGGGTCCCATCATCCGCAGGGTTATCTGTGCCTCAAGATTCGCATGGGTGACGGCTCGACCGCCAACCAGGATGTCATCGAAGAGCTCGAAGAGACCATGGCTCCCGAGCCAATGGGGATCGAGGGGCAATATCGCACCGCGGATATCATTCCTGACTATATGCAGGCGGTGGCATCGTTTGTCGATGCCGAAGCCATCCGCGCCGCGCACCTGCGCGTGGTTGTCGATCCGATGGGCGGCGCAGCCCAGGGCTATCTGGCCGACTTGCTACGCGAGCTTGGCGTTGAGGTGCACGAGATTCACGCCGGGCAGGCGTCTGACCAAGAAGATATCTGCCCCGACCCCGTTGAGCCTTGGGTGGACGCTTGCGAGCGCACGGTTATCGAGGACGGAGCTTGCGCTGGCCTGGTGACCGACGGCGACGCCGACCGCATCGGCGCGGTTGACGAGCGCGGCAGATATATACATCCGCATCAGATCATGGCGCTCGTTTTGGGCGACTTGGTTCAATTTCGTAATTTGGAGGGGCGCGTCGTCGTCAATCTTTCGTGCTCGACGCTCGTGCGTCGCATTGCCGAGGCGCTTGGCTGCCGCGTGACCGTCAAACCAGTCGGTTTCAAATATATAGCGGCGGAGATGAAGAAGGGCGGCGTCCTCATGGGAGGCGAGGAGGCCGGCGGTATCGGCATCGCCGCGCATATGCCCGAGCGCGATGGAATCCTCGCCTGTCTGATTCTGTGTGAGCTTATGGCAAAGACGGACGCGCCTTTGGGCGTTCTGGTCGACCAACTCGAGGACAGTTTTGGTAAGACGAGTTACGGTCGACGCGATTTACGCCTTGAGGCCGAAGATGCCGAAACGTTACGAACCCTGCTGCCGGGCGTAAACCCCAAGTCGATTTGTGGCAAGGTGCCGCAAAACGTTAGTCATATGGATGGCTTGCGTTTGGCATTCGAGGATGACACGTGGCTGCTGGTCCGTCCTAGTGGGACCGAACCAGTGGTGCGCGTCTACGCCGAGGGGTTCTCGGTGGAAGAACGCGATGAGTTGCTCGATGCTGGCTGTGCTTTAGCTAGGGGGACGTATCCGCTTTAACCATGAGACTGCCTTATATAAAGAGATGCTCGGCGAGCGGTAGTTAACGGCTGGCAAACGTTAGTCGAATCCCAGGATGTGTAGGAAATGTGTACGCCCAGATTCCCGCCCACGGGGCCCCTCCGGTCTGGCAATATATCTCCTTGCCGCGCGGCCCGGTCGGACCG
>CAJKEF010000130.1 GCA_905198825.1 uncultured Collinsella sp.
TTCTTTTCCATTGCCGCCAACATGACCGAAATGCGCACCCGCATGGAGCGTTTTCAGGGGTATGCCGAGGCGCTGGCAGCGAACGGACAGCTCTACAAAGCGATTCCCATCGACCACAACAAGCCGTCGGTCGGTGAGCTTACCGAGTACTTTAAATACAAGTTCAACCCCGCCAAGCGAACCCTTATCTTCGTGCAAAATCAGTGGGCACTTCCCCGTGTCTACAAGGCTCTCCAGCCCATGGCCCATCTACTTCCGCAGCAAATCGGTCTTTTGGGACTCAACTGCGAAGACTGGACCAACCTCACCACGCCGACCGTCTCCACGATCATCGAGCCCGTCGACCAGGAAGGCAGAGAGGCGGCCGAGATGCTCCTCGCGCTACTCGATGGCAGCAGCACGCCAGGTGAGCAGCGCATTCTCGAATGTAAACTCAATTGGCTCGGTTCCACCTCGATCTAGCCATACGTCAAATATGAGGCAATTGAATCCGTAGCGTTTGTCCCAAATCTTAAGTATTTGTTCGACAGAACGGCCCCTGCCGGCTCCTGCTAGACTGGTAGATTCCCAACCGTCCATCCAGGAGCCTCAATGTCGCGCAAGTCCACCTACAAGCAAGTACTTTCCATCGGCACCGCCGTGGTGCTGGGGTTTGCGCTGTTTACGGGATCACTCGACGGAGCGCCCAAGCTGCTGTCGCCGCAAAGCGATGAACAGGCGGTGGCTCTGGCCGAAAAACAAAACGAGAGCCCCAGCCGCACCGACGACGAGGCAGACCTGGTCGCTCGGCTCGAATCGGGAACGGCGAGCGCGGAGGACCCTCAAAACAGCCAGGACTCTGGCGATGGCTCCGATTCCGCCGCGACCGACACCGATGACGACGTTTCCGCGGACAGTGCCGCCACCCCCATCGACGAGGTCGAAAACCCCGACCTCGACCGCGCCCGTGGCGTATACCTCAGCAGCATTCCCGACTACGCCGGCAACCCCTACGTTGCCCTTCGCGCCGACAGCACGCACCCGCTCGGCACACCGTCATTCACGCTCGATGAATACGAGCGCGCCACCGAAGAGGGCTGCTTTAAGAAGTTCTCCAAGCTCGACAGCCTGGGCCGCACCCGCAAAGCGCTCGCCTGCGTGGGCCCCGAATCACTCGGTCAAGGCGAGCGCGGCGATATCTCGCGTATCCATCCTGCCGGTTGGCACCAGCAGCGCTACGACTTTATTCCGGGCCAGAGCCTCTACAACCGCTGCCACCTTATCGCCTGGTCGCTCTGCGGCGAAAACGCCAACCGCAAAAATCTCCTCACCGGCACGCGCTATCTCAACGAGACAGGCATGCTGCCGTTTGAGGAGCAGATTCTCGGCTACATCCGCGACACGGGCAACCATGTGCTCTACCGCGTCACGCCCATGTATAACGAAGAGGAACTTGTCTGCCGCGGCGTGCGCCTTGAGGCGCAATCGGTCGAGGACCACGGCAAGACCCTGTGCTTCCACGTGTACTGCTATAACCTACAGCCGCACGTGCAGATCGACTACGCCACCGGCCGCAACCAGGCATCCGGAGACTAATGCCGGCCGCGCTGCCCGTAACCAAAAAAATGATCCGTTTTCCTCCGTCCCAAAGGATCAAATAGGGCCGCCCCGGTTACCCAAGGCGGCCCTTTCATCAGCACCTACATTGCAGGCAAAATCACACGCTACTTGGCGCGACCCTCCTCATAGCGCTCGACCAGCTTGGCCTGAACGTCATAAGGCACCTGCTCATAGCCTGCGGGCTTCATGGTAAAGTCGCCCGTGCCGCGCGTGATAGAGCGTAGGCGCGTCGAATAATCCGTCAGTTCTGCCAGCGGCGCCTGGGCAATGACCACGGTATCGCCGCGCTCATCGGTCTCCATACCCGTCACGCGACCGCGCGAGGCCGAGATGTCGCCCATCACGGCGCCGGCGTAGCTCTCGGGGATAGTCACCGTAATTTCCTCGATGGGCTCCAGCACCACCGGATCGGCATCGGCGCACGCCTTGCGCAGGCCGATGCGAGCCGCCGCGCGGAACGCCATCTCGTTGGAGTCGACGCTGTGATACGAGCCGTCGTACACAGCCACGCGAATGCCCGTGAGCGGATAGCCGGCAATGATGCCGTCCTTCATGGTCTCCTGGACGCCCTTGTCCACGGCGGGGATCAGCGAGCGCGGAATGCGGCCGCCCACGACCTCGTCCACAAACTCATAGCCATCGCTCGTGCCGTCGGGCCCAATGAGCGGCTCCACGCGCAGCCAGCAGTCGCCGTACTGACCGGCGCCGCCGGTCTGCTTCTTATGGCGGCCCTGGGCACTTGCCGTACGGCGAATGGTCTCGCGATACGGAATGCGGATCGGCACGCTCTTGGCTACGACCTTGGTGCGATCCTCCAAACGATTGAGCAGCACCGAAACCTGCGCCTCACCAACGGCGGAGATAATGGTCTGGCCGGTCTCCTCGTCGCGGTCGATGCTCATGGTCGGATCGGCCTTGCACGCCTTCTCGATAAACGTGTAGAGCTTCTCCTCGTCACCGCGGTTCTCGGCCTCGATGGCAATGCGGTACTGCGAGTTGGGAAACTTAAACGCCGCCGCCTCGACCTTACCGGTAATGGAGAGCGTGTCACCCGTCTCTGCCGCCAACTTGGGCGCCACGATAATGTCGCCGGCATAGGCGTGACCGACCTCGGTCATGTCGCGGCCGCACATCACATACAGGTGGGCCAGACGATCGCTCTTGCGGGTACGCGCGTTGATCAGCTCAAGACCCGGCTCAAGCGTGCCCGTCAGTACCTTGATAAAGCTGATGCGACCCTGCTGCGGGTCGGCCAGCGTCTTAAACACAAACGCCACCGGACGGTCATCGTCGCTCGAAATCTTGAGCGAATCGCCGTCGATAAGCGGCATCTCGCCGTAGTCGGTCGGCGCCGGGAAGTACGTCGCGATGTCGTCCATCAGCGAGTTGACGCCCTGCTCCTTAATGCAATCGCCCGCAAAGACCGGCACAAAGATGCGCTCGGCGATCGCCTTGGACAACAGGCCCTCAAGCTCCTCCTGCGTCAGCGTCTCCTCGCCTTCCAGGTATTTCATCATCAGCTCATCGTCGGCCTCGGCCACCAGCTCGCACAGATGGTCATGGGCCTCCTCGGCCTGGGCACGATACTCCTCGGGAATCTCCGACTCAACGGCTTCGGTGCCGTTGCAATGGCGCGCCTTCATGCGCACCAGGTCGATAATGCCGTCAAAGTCCTCGCCCTCGCCCCAGGGAAGAGTCACGGCGCCCAGTCGCGTACCAAAGCGCTCCTGCAGCAGGTCCATTGTGGTCGCAAAGCTGGCCTCGGAGCGCGACAGGCGGTTTACGAATACCGCACGCGCCAGACGCAGGTCCTCGGCGGCATACCAGAGCTTAACCGTCGTAGGCTGCGGGCCGGCCTCGGCGTCGACCACAAACAGAGCCGTCTCGCAGACGCTCATCGCGGCAAAGGCGTCGCCGATAAAATCGGGATAGCACGGGGCATCGAGCACGTTGATGCGGGCGCCCTTCCAGTCGATCGGCGCGATGGTCGTCGAGATGGAAAACGCACGCTTGACCTCTTCGGGATCATAGTCGAGCGTAGGCTTGGTGCCGTCGTGGCCGCCCAGACGGGCGGTCTTACCGGAAAGGTGGAGCATGGCCTCGGCGAGTGAAGTCTTGCCCACCCCGCCTTGGCCTACGAGCACCACGTTCCTTACATTGCCGGTCTTGGGAGCACCCATGATGACCTCCTTGCAGGGCCGCGCGCAATGCGCGACGCCAACGGGGAGAGTTCGCGGTCGGTGCCATCCCGGGAGCAGCATGGTCGGCAGCCGAGCCGGCTCACCCTCCAAATGTCCTATGCCACCACCCTACCCTCACGGGCGACCGTCCATGCACACCTTTCGGCGCACGTATGGTTACAGACGGCGAGAGGAAGGAAAACGCATGCGAAGCGATTATTGGACCTCGCCGATGCAAATAAAATGCCGCCGCAGACCGTAAGACCTGCGGCGGCATCGCCTCAATTAATAGTTGAGTAAATAGCTGAGCCTACCCCTCGATACGGCTCAAGAACTCGCGGGTACGCTGCTCGCATGGATGGTCGATGACCTGCTCGGCAGGACCCTCCTCGACAATACGACCGCCATCCATAAAGACCACGCGGTCGGCGACATCGCGCGCAAACTGCATTGCGTGGGTCACGATCACCATCGTCATATTCTGCGCGGCAAGGTCCTTAATGACACGCAGCACCTCGGCCGTCAGTTCGGGATCGAGTGCCGAGGTCGGCTCGTCAAAGAACAGGATCTCCGGATCGAGCGCCAAGGCGCGGGCGATACTCACACGCTGTTGCTGGCCGCCCGAAAGCTCACATGGCACCTTGTTCTCGTTGCCCGTAAGCCCCATCTGCGCGATCAACTCGCGCGCACGAGCTTCCGCCTGCTCGCGCGGGCGCTTAAGCACGCGGATCGGCGCGTCGATGATGTTTTTCATCACGGTATAGTGCGGGAACAGGTTGTAATTTTGGAACACCAGGCCGAATCGCGAGCGTGCCCGCTTGGGCACATCGCCCTTCGCATAGACCGCGCCCGAACCCGCATCCGTCGCAACGGCAAGGTCGCCAA
>CAJKEF010000131.1 GCA_905198825.1 uncultured Collinsella sp.
CGTAAAAGCAACTAGGAGCTAGCGAGGCTTATCCGAATTGACCTCATTGGCGGTGTCGGTTTCGAGCGCCGTGCGTCGGGCGCTGTAGGCGATAAGGCCGGCGCCTGCCGCGGCGAGTGCTGCAGCGGCTGCCGTAAAGGGAGCGTTGGCATCGCCCGTGCCCGCAAGCGCGCCCGCTTTTCCGGAGCGCTTGTTATTGCCGTGGTCCTTGCCACTGCCGGAGCTGCTTCCGCCGGAGCCGCCGCCCTCGTCAGTACCGCCGCCGCTCGAGCCACCATCGCCGTCTGCTGTCATCGGGGCGTCGTGAAGTCCTGTCGTATCCGCGCTGTCGCATACGCCGACCTGAACTTCTGAGCGTTCGCATGACGCGTCGGGCACATGAAGCTCGTGTAGTACGGCACCCAGCGCCGAGTTTGCGCCCGGTCGAATTTCCTTGAGCGTTACGGGATCGAGCGCCACCAGATTACGCGCCTTCGCATACAGCGTTACGCGTTTGCCCACTTCGTCGCCCCAACTCTCGGGGATGGCGAAGCTCATGCGGAACTGTGCCGTGCAACCCGGTGCCAGCGCGGCGTTGCCGTTGTCGGCTACCAGCGGGTGCGTCGCAAAATGTGCGCCCAGCGCCTCGAGCGCGTACTTCACGTGTGCCATGTCGTTGGCCGAAGCATCCTCGGCAAGCTCTGGATCGTAGATCGAAGCCATGCGTGCGTTCGCTCCGAATCCGATGGATGCGCTGGAGAACGGCTGGCTGGAGCCCTCTCGGTACAGATCGATCGTGCCGGCGGTCAGCAAGGTGTTGCCGTCGTTTCGCACCGTGACCATGAAGGATTCGCCTGCTGCTCCGGGCACCACCGCGCCCGAGGTGGCTACCGCGCCCGTCGGCGTCGCGCATGCCACCAGAGGCACTTCGATGCCGTGTAGCTCTGCCTCGCTCTTCTCTGCACTCACAATGTGCGTGGCGAGCGCCGAGAGCATGCCGCCCGACGTCAAAAATGTCGTTATCTGATCGACGGGGTGGTCCAGCTCGCACATCACGAACGGCTCCGTGAACAGATCGCCTGCCAAGGTGCTGGCGAAGATGCGGAAGTGCTTGCCCATCACTGCTACCGGGTTGCCTTCTTCGTCGTAGGTTTGTCCCACCTTGCCATCGGTGTTCTCTACATAGAGCACGCACCTGCCGTTGTTGCTTACGCTAAACGATGCCGGGCCACAGCCTGCGGCACCCACGGGCTGCGTTACAAATGCCGATGCGCCTCGCGTCCAAGTAATATGCTGCAGTTGTTCGTTGACGGTTGCCAAAAAGCCCGTGTGCTGCGGCCACGGCACCGCGTGGGGTACTGTGGCATCTGGCGACATAACGCCCCAGCCCGCGATGGACTGGCCGATCACGGCGTACGATGCGCAGCCACAACCGCCTGCAGTCTCGTATGCAACGGGCACCACCATTTTGCCGTTGATATTCTCGGGCGCGCCTAGCTCGATACTCGACGGCGCTTGCGGAAAGCGGAGGACCTGACGGAACGTGAGACTGTCGCCCGAAACGTCCGACCACAGGGTGAAGCACTCCAGCGCAACCTCTGCCTCATTGCCCAGCGCCTTTTCTGCGGTGGTTCCGCGGCGGTGGAGGTAAGCGCCCGACAGGCGCCCGTCGACCAGCGTCTTGCCCACCGTGATACGCGGGCACTGCAGGCAATGGTAGCCATCCTCCTGAAGGCGGCCGCGCGAGATGCTGCGCCACGACGTGTGCGACATCACGCGAACTCCGTCGTTGCTTATGCGCAGGCGCACAACGGACAGTATGCCGGATGTGCTCGCCGCTTCGAAAGGGGTGTTGTCGCCGTCGCGGCGCTCGCCGGAGACCAGCAGCACGTAGGCGTCTTGGTTTCCTCTTCCGTCCGTATATTCCACTACGTCGAAGTCGTAATCGTATATGTCGTCGCGCTCCACGTCGTTCTCGCCAAACCCAAGGAGAAAGTCCACGGGCGTGGGAGCGGACCACGTGCCGTTTGCCTTTGTGTGCACCACCAGGCGCGAGCGGCCATTGTCGCCGTAGCGCACCGAGGCGATACGGAATAGGCACTCCACGCCGGCAATCATCGTTAGCTTCATGTGGGCTTCGCTGAGCACGCCGGAAAACAGCACGTTGTCGCTCGAGGGCTTGATACCGCCACGCTCGTCCTCCGATACACCGGCTGAATTGGCGTTGGGGTCCGCAACGGCGTCCTTCGCCTGCCTGATATGGGTGTACGCATACATCGGCGCGGCGTTTTCGTCGTTCTCTATCAGTGCGTGGACGAAATGCTCGACCTGTCCTGTGTCGTCGCTTTCTGCATCCGCCTCGAGCTCAATGCGCGTGACCGCTTGATCCCAATCGCGCACGACAGGTGCGACGTTTACGGCAGTAGCCTTAACCTCGGCGCATGCGAGCAGCTCGGCGTTGGTGACGATGGTGGCCGATGCGATAAATTGAGGCACGCCGCCCGCCTTGATGTCGCCGGGCGTGCCGAAGCAGGCATCCAGCGTGTAAGGCGTATCTCCGCCCAATGCGAGTTCAGAGCGCTGGAGCACATACTGGTTGCCATTGTTCACCGACATATTCCACGAATCGAGGAGTGTGGGCCACGACCCCGACCAAGCCTTGGCGGTCCACTTGAACATTACGAACTGGAGTATCACGTCGACATCGACGTCTGCACCCACGCGTAGTCGCGGAAGCTGGTGCCCATCTGCCTTCTCGTACCCAATGAACAGCGTGAGGGATGCGGCGCCGCGCACGGCAGACGAAGCGACGCCTGCAACGCCGGCGCCAAAGGTGACGGCAAGCCCGATCTGGATGGTGAACGAGCCCGAGGTGTTTGAATAGTCGAGCGAAATGTTTTTAAAAAACGCCGCGCCGCTGCCGTGCGTGTGGGCACCCACGGCGAGCGCCAGCTTCGCCAGCACCCAGGGGTTGACGTTTAGGAAAAACGGCACCGGTCCTAGGGTAAACTGCTCGGTCCAATTGAGGTCGGTTCTTACCTGGAAGAGAGCCTTAATATTGCCGTATGCGGGATCGTTGTTGTTGCCCCAGGTTTTGCCCACCCAATCGTAGGCGAGCGAGCCATACAGCTGTGTGGCGATATCCATCGTGAACAGCGGCGTGCAATGGTGGCGAAGGAGCTTGGTGTTTCTTGGATCGGTGCCCGAACCGGCACTCATCCTTTTGTACTGATTCCACTTCCCCTCCATCTCGTCGAGGTAGCGGTTTGCCTGCTTGGCGCCCGACTCGCGCGGCGATTTCTTCCAGTATTCCGGATCAGGGTTGCCCGAATCGTTCATATAGCTGGCTGGTTTGTATCCTCCGCCAAACAGCACGTATCCAGCAAACGAGAAATCGAAGAGAATCGGAAATGTGGGCATCCAACACGTGAACTTATTGCCGCCGATGCCGGGAAACGCTGCGGGGAAATCAAACGGAGTGATCTCTTGGTCCATAGTGGTGGGGACGATAGTGGTCGATCCGGATTCCGCCTTTGCCGCCGGCGCGGTAACAACGGCCATGGGGGAGGAGAGCGTGTAGGTTTTGCTCTGGTAGTCGAGGACAAAGCGCAGCTTGCATCCTTCTTCCAGAAGGCTCGACGCTGCATCGAGGAACTTGTCTTCGAGCGTGAACGTCGCCAGATTATCCGCGCCCGATGCGCTGGCCTTGACTTGGCCAATCTGTGTGACGGTTTCGGGCGAGCTGCCCGTGGCGGGCATTACCTTGTTGATGTGCAGCGTTGCCTGTCCACCCTGTGGCAGATGTGCCTGCACGGTAAAGGCGTGCGTGTCGGGTTGGTCGTTTCCGGCGTCGTCCTTCGGCAATGCCATGAACGTAGCGTCGGCGTACTGGATGTCCCATTCGTCGAATGTGAGCTGGCGGAAGTACGGCTCGCCGTCGGAAAGCGGACGCGTGGGCGCGGTTATGGCGGTGCCACCCTGGATACGCGCGAGGGGAATCTCGACATCGCGGTAGCCTGCCATGCTAATGGAAATGCCGCCGTTAAAGTCGTACGCGTCGAGAAGCGTCGCCTCGTCCACGTAGCCTTCCGAAAGCGGCGCGACCTCAAAGATGGCCGTGCCTTCGTCATCGGTAGTGGCGGTGAGCTGCTTGCCTGCGGCATAGCGCGACGTGAGCGTGACCTGGGCGCCCGTGATGGGCGTATTCTTGTTGGCGACGTCGACCACGACCACACCGAACATGGTGCGCGAGAGAACGAGCACCCTGAAGGGGTCTTTTTCGTCGGCATGGGCTTCGGTGGGCGCGAACGGCAATATGAAGGCGTTTGCGCTTCCCGGCACGCGCGGCAACATAATGCTCGCTAACGAGGACGCTCCGGCAACAAGTAACGAACGGCGATCAAGCATCTTGGGCTCCCATCCCGCAAGTATCGGTGGAAATAATCCAATTTTGCGAGAAGGCGCCCCGTAGCGGTAGTGCCGTTCAAGGGTCAAAATGTCCAAATTGATCGAGCGAAGCGCCGGGTTCCGGAATGCGTTCGATGCGCTTGGCAGTCCGGTCGCTAACGTAACATATGCGCGACCAGCTCGGTGCGTGTGCCGATGCCAAGCTTTGCGTATACGCCGGATAGGCGGTTTTTGACGGTGCCCGGCGATACTCCCATATGGCGTGCGATTT
>CAJKEF010000132.1 GCA_905198825.1 uncultured Collinsella sp.
CGGCCACATCAGAGATGCGGGTACGCGGCGACCAGACATACCAAATGCCCACAGCGAGCATCAGGGCAAAAAGCAGGGCATTCAGCAACATCGAATCGCCCAACGCCGACAGCGGAAAGAGTACGGCGGCAGCGATACCCATGCGCTCGTTAGCCATCTTGCCATCGAGCCTCGTCATACGGAAAAACTCATAGCAGCACAGACCGCTCATGACAGAAACAAAAATGGCCGTGGGCACGATACCCAAAACCAGGCACAGGATAAAGACAACGGCGTAGACGATACCGGCGGCGGCACGGGTAATAAAGCCCGCCAGCCACGAACCGGTGCCGCTCTTAACTGCAGGCGCTTCCGCAGTGGCAGCTTTGCGCGCAGGCGTCTTGGGAGCAGATGCCTTGGGACGATCGGACACGATTAAGCCTCCTCGGTCTTGCTCAGACCACCAAACCTACGGTCACGGCCCTGATAGGCCAAAATGGCGTCGACAAGGCCCCAACGATCAAAGTCGGGCCAATAGGTATCGGTGACGTAGAACTCGGAATAAGCCACCTGCCACAGCAGATAGTTCGAAAGGCGCAGCTCACCAGAGGTGCGAATCACAAGCTCAGGATCGGGAAGGCCGGCGGTATAGAGGTGGGAAGCCACCATGTCGTCATCAATTGCGGCAGGATCGATCTTACCGGCGGCAGCGTCGAGTGCGATCTGACGGACAGCGCGGGTAATCTCGGCACGCGCGCCGTAGTTGACGGCAAGCGCCAGCGTCATGCCGGTGTGATCGGCGCACTCGGCAAGACCGCGTTCAAAAACGTCGCGGGTCTTCTTGGGCAGCGCGGAAATGTCACCCAAAAAGACAACGCGCACGTTTTCGCGCTTCAGAAGCGGCAGCTCGTCGATAAACGTCTTGGCAAACAGATGCATCAAGACGTTGACCTCATGCTGCGGGCGGTTCCAGTTTTCGGTAGAAAACGCATAGGCAGAAAGCACGTCGACGCCCAGACGCACGCAGGCGGTAATAATCTCGCGAAGGGAGACGATACCCGCCTTGTGGCCCTCGGTGCGTGCAAGACCGCGCGATGTGGCCCAACGACCGTTGCCGTCCATGATGCACGAGATATGGTGCGGAATGTTATTGAGGTCAAGGTCGGAAAAACCGACGCCCGCAGGGGCGTCGGCAAAGTACTCGACCAGTTTATGCTCGTCGTATTGCACCTTAGATCTCCATGACCTCGGCTTCTTTTTCCTTCAGAAGCTCCTCGACCTTGGCGACATACTCATCGGTGTGCTTCTGGACCTTGGCCTGCTCGCGACGGACATCGTCCTCGGTGAGCTCCTCATCGCGCTCGAGCTTGTTGTTGAAGTCGCGACGGATGTTACGGATAGAAACCTTCGCCTGCTCGGCGTACTCGCGGCACTCCTTGACGAGCTCGCGACGGCGCTCCTCGGTGGGAGCCGGGAACGGAAGACGAACGACGGTGCCATCGGAGTTGGGGGTAATACCCAGATCGGAAGCGCCGATGGCCTTGACGATAGCATTGATGAGCGCCTTGTCCCACGGCTCGATGAGCAGCATGTGGGCCTCGGGGGTCTTGACGGCGGCAACCTGCGTGACCGGCGTGGGAACACCGTAATAATCGACGGTGATGTCGGACAGAATGTTGGCATTGGCGCGGCCGGTACGGACCTTGGAGAAGTTATGCTTGAGGGACTCGAGCGACTTGTCCATATGGGCGGTGATGTTCTCTGCCATGCTTAATCCTCCTGATAGACGAGCGTGCCGACGGGCTCACCCGCGAGCGCGCGCTTGACAGTGTCCTCGCCATCGATGTTGAGGACCAAAATCGGCATACGGTTATCCTGGCAAAGTGCCGTAGCCGTGGAATCCATAACCTGCAGACCGCGGACGAGCACCTCATGGTAGGTGATCTTATCAAAGCGGACGGCATCGGCGCACTTGACGGGATCCTTGTCATAGATGCCGTCGACCTTGGTGGCCTTGATCAGAATCTCGGCGCCGATCTCGCACGCACGAAGAGCCGCGGCGGTGTCGGTCGTAAAGTACGGATTGCCCGAACCGGCGGCAAAAATAACGACATTGCCCTTGGAAAGGTGGTTGATGGCGCGACGGCGAATATAGGGCTCGCAGATCTCGTTCATCTGGATAGCGCTCATCACGCGGCAGGGAACATCGTTATGCTCGAAGGCATCCTGCAGGGCGAGCGCGTTCATAACGGTTGCCAGCATGCCCATGTAATCGGCCTGAGCGCGCTCCATGCCACCGGCAGCGCCGGCCATGCCGCGGAAAATATTGCCGCCGCCGACAACGACGCCGACCTCGTGACCAACGGCGAGCAGCTCCTTGACCTGCTTGGCAAGATGATCGGTAATCTTGGGGTCGATGCCATATTGGCCGTCGCCCATCAGTGCTTCGCCGGAAAGCTTAAGAAGCACGCGTTTATATCGGATGTCGGACAAAGCGATCCTCCTTTAATTAGACTCTCAATATGATATCAAAGGCTCTGATAAGAGCCATGAAAAAGCAGGCTGTGAGTAAAACCCACAGCCTGCTCATTACCAGCTACAAGAGCTTATTTACTCGCCACGGACCAGACGGTCAAAGGCAACGACGGTAATGGTATCGCCGAGCTCCTTGGAGACCTGCTCAGCGTACTTCTTGATGGTGAGGGAGCTGTCCTTGATAAACTCCTGCTCAGTGAGCACGGACTGCTTGTAGAACTTCTCCAGACGGCCAACAGCCATCTTCTCCTGAATGGCCTCGGGCTTACCGGACTCGGCAGCCTGAGCCATGTAGATCTCCTTCTCGTGCTCGACGGTCTCGGCCGGAACCTGATCGCGGGTAGCGCAGATCGGGGCGACGGCGGCAACCTGAAGGGCAACGTCGTGAGCGAAGGTCTTGAAGGACTCAGCCTGAGCGGTCTCGGCCTTCTCGAAAGCGAACTCGACGAGAACGCCGATCTTACCACCCATGTGGATGTAAGAAGCGAGAGCGCCATTCTCGGCCTTACGGGCGGCGAAGCGGGAGATCTTCATGTTCTCGCCCATGATGTGAATCATCTCGGTGAGCTCGGAGGAGACGGTCTCCTCGCCCATCGGCTTCTCAAGCAGAGCGTCGACGTCAGCAGGCTCGGTGGTAGCGACAACCTCAGCGACCTTGGAAGCAAAGCCGGTGAACTTGGCGTTGGAGCCGACGAAGTCGGTCTCGCAGGAAAGCTCGAGCAGAGCGCCGGACTTGCCGTCCTCGGAGACGAACGCGGCGACAGCGCCCTCGTTGGTCTCACGGCCAGCCTTCTTGGCAGCCTTGGCGAGGCCGTTCTTGCGCAGAACGTCAACAGCGACGTCCATGTCGCCGTCAGCCTCAACGAGAGCCTTCTTGCACTCCATCATCGGGGAGTCGGTCATCTCGCGGAGCTGCTTGACCATAGCGGCAGTAATCTGGGCCATTGTGGTTCCTTTCAAAGAGATGAAAAAGACTTAAATAGGACTGATTTACTCGGCCTTGGGCTCGGCGGCCATCTCGGCCTCGGAGACCTGCTCCTTACCGGAGCCAGCGAGGCAGGCGTCGGCCATGAGCTCGCACATAAGGGTGACAGCGGAGATAGCGTCATCGTTGCAGGGGATGCCGTACTCGACCTCGTCGGGATCGGAGTTGGTGTCGATCAGAGCGACGACGGGGATGTTCAGGCGCTGGGCCTCCTTGATGGCGTTCTCCTCGCGCTTGGTGTCGATGACGAAGAGAGCCTGGGGCAGACCCTTCATGTCGCGGGCGCCACCGAGGTTGGTCTGGAGCTTGGTGAGCTCCTTGCCGAGCACAGCCTGCTCCTTCTTGGGGAGCACTGCCATGCGGCCGTCCTCGACCATGGCCTCGAGCTCCTCCATGCGGTTGATGCGGGAGCGGATGGTGACGAAGTTGGTCAGCATGCCGCCGAGCCAACGCTGGTTGATGTAAGGCATGTTGGCGCGCTCAGCGGCGTTCTTGACGGCCTCCTGAGCCTGCTTCTTGGTGCCGACGAACAGCACGTTGCCACCCTTGGCGACGTTCTTGACGAACGTGTAGGCCTGGTCGGCGTCAAGGATGGTCTGCTTGAGGTCGAGGATGTAGATGCCGTTGCGCTCACCGAAGATGAACGGCTTCATCTTGGGGTTCCAGCGACGGGTCTGGTGACCGAAGTGGCAGCCGGCCTCGAGCAGGGTGCGGATATTAATCTTGGTAGCCATGTTAAACCTCCTGTGGTTTGCCTCCGCGCGGGGTCATCCTCCAAAACCAACCCGGACATGTGCTACCAAAGCCCGGGCACCACGGTATGAAGTAGCCGCGCGTGCGTGATAAAAACCTGTTGCCGTGAAGCAACCCGATGAATGATAGCAGGATTGCCTCTTCCTGCCAACCCGCAATCAAAACCACACACCTCGCCGCGGCGCGAAAGGCCCTTCTCCTACTCGCCGCGGGGGTGTGCCTGACTCACGGCACGCTTGAGTCGGTCTGGTGTGAGGTGCGTATAGATCTGCGTTGTGGACAAGCTCGCATGTCCCAGCAGTTCCTGAACCGAGCGCAGATCCGCGCCGCCCTCGAGCAGGTCGGTCGCAAAGGTGTGGCGCATCGCATGCGGCGCGATGTCGGCCGGAATGCCGGCGCACG
>CAJKEF010000133.1 GCA_905198825.1 uncultured Collinsella sp.
CACGCCGGTGAGCATGCCGCTCGGATCCTCGGTATAGACGTAGTAGACGCTCTCGAAGTCCTCGTCGAGCTTGCGAATCGCCTCGATGGCGTCGCCGACCGTCGCCGTGGCGGGCAGCGAGACAAACTCCGAGGTCATGATGCGGCCGGCGGTGTTGTCCTCGTAGCCTAACAGATTACGAATCGCCTTCTCCTCCTTGACGCCCATCAGGCGCAGGAGCTTCTCGGCCTTCTCATAATCGAGTTCGTCGATCAGGTCGGCAGCGTCGTCCGGGTCCATCATGGCCAGCATCGACGATGCGTCGGTATCGGACAGGCCCTCGAGCATCTCGGTCATAAGCTCGTCGTCATCGAACTCCGAGATGGCCTCGGCGGCCTGGGCAGTATCGAGCTGCGCAAACACCTGCGCACGCAGGCGCGGGTCGAGCTGCTCGATAATGTCGGCAATGTCAGCAGGGTGCAGTTCGCCAAGCGTCTTATGCGACACCGACAGCTGGATATTTTTAGTCGAACGGTCGAGCAGGTCCATGTAGGACCAGGCGATGATATCCTCGCCGAGCGGTTTGCCCAGGTGCTTCATAAAGCTTTCGACGACATGCTCGAGGGCGGGGCTGATCGCGCGCAGCAGACCGCGGGCGCCAACTTCGGCACCCAGCAGACGCAGCTGATTTTCGCCCGACATGGAAAACTTGATGTCGTTTACGCGCACGACCTTCATGCCCTGCGTGTCGACAATTTGCTTGTTAAGCACGTCGCGGGCGAGTAAGAGTTCGGTCGGCTGCAGGTACGAAAAACGGATTTCGGTGGCCGACGTCTTAAGGTGTACACCCGTCTCGTCGATACGATCGACCCATTTGCGCCAGCTGATCATAAACGGCGTCTTGCCGGGTCCGCGGAACGCGAGCGACGTCACGTGTGGAAAAACTTCGCCGGTAGCAATGCCAAAATCGTTCACAACGCCGAGCTTTTCGCCATCGACGTCCAAGACCGGCAATTTGAGCATCTCACTCAGATAATTCAATGGTGCTCCCCATCATTATTCCTCCGGACGCGGCCGCGCGTGCGGCGTCCGGGGGCTTCTGGATATGTATACGCATGCGCGGGCGGCACGCCGCTCGACGCTTACACCCCGTGCATGCGCAAAAAGCACCTGCATGGGGTCATCGACTGTATGGTCGAGGTTTGGATTTCACCTGTAACCTTTCTCTTGACCCTCATTAACCGCAGTAACTATAGCATCAGCATCGCCCTGCGGCATCGAATTTATGCGCTGCACATTGCAGGCATACCAAACGCTGACGCATCCGTGACATAGCCATTGGGGACGTTCTTAAACGACTACCCAATGACTACTCTGTGGTGTCGTCGTCCTCGACAAGTTGGGGGAACACGGCGTCCTTGGGCATGGCGACCTTCGTCAGCGAGGTGAGCTTTTTGCTCAGCGACGTGTCCGTCTTGACCAGGTCGCTGAGCGTCACGATCTTGTAGCCGTCGGCAATGAGGCCGTCGATAATCTGCGGCAGCGCCTCGAGCGTCTGCTCGGCGCATTCGTCTCTATCGGTGAGCAACACAATGTTGCCCGGCGTCACCGAATCGAGCACCGTCGAGACCTGCTCGTCGGCACCGTTGAGCAGCCAGTCGCCCGAGTCAATATTCCACGAGACCACGGCGGAGACCAGGTCCATCGCATCAATCCAGTTTTGCTCGTCAAAGGCAGCGTAGGGAGCACGCAGCAGCATCGTCTTCACGCCGGTCGCTGACTTAATCGCATCGGTGCCTTTCGTGATCTGTTCGCGTACCGCCTCACGGTCCTGACCCTTAAGCGAATCGTCGCTGTAGCTGTTGGATCCGATCTCGCACCCGGCGTCGACAATCGCCTTGGCCGTGGCAAGCGAGGCCTCGGCCGCATCGCCCGAAAGGAAGAACGTCGCGGTGACGCCCTTTTCCTTGAGCACCTGCAAGATCTGTTTGGTGGCGCCGCTCGGACCCTCGTCAAACGTCAGTGCCACGTACTTTTTGTTGCCCTTGGGCGCCACGCTGGCGCACGCAACAACGCAATCGGTGGCGGGCACAACCTCGCCGCGGTCTTGCGTCTTGCCTGACTGCTCACCAACCCACACCTCGGATCGGCCCTGGACACCCCATGTCTGCACATACTCGATAGCGCCCGTGCCCTCGACCTTGAGCTTGGGCTCGATAACCGTAGCCTGAACCTCGTGCTTCTCGTAAGTGTTACGGCCATCCTTGACCGTCACCTTCTCGCCGCCCTCGAGTTCGCGGCTATCCCATTTGCCCTGCTTCACGCGCTTGCCGTCGACCTTCACCGACAGCTTTTCGCCCCCATGGCGCTTGAGCACGCTGTCATCGACGGCCAGCAGGTCGCCTGCGTCGTAGGTGCCAGTCAAATCCTGGTCGTCGATGAGATTCTGCAGCGTAGAGCCCACACGCACCGCGGTCTTCTGGCCGTTGAGCTCCACGTCCACACTGCGGTTGACGTAGCCCACGACGGCAGCGATAAACAGCACGAGCGCGCAACCCACGGCGATGAGCGCGTAGGGCAGGCGAGACGAACGACGGGGCGTACGGCTGTTGCCGATGCGCGCACTGCGGTCGCTAAAGCCGCGGCTATGGTTGAGATACATCGCGCCGGGCTTACGGTGACGCTTGCGCTGACCGCTGGGCAACTGCCCCAGATCGCGGCGCGCCGTCGGACGCGCACCCGAGCGCCCGTTTAAGTTAGATCCGTTTTGGCGCATGTGCCCTCCCCCATAAACACAGCAAGCCGGAGCAACAGGTCTCCGGCTCGCCTCCCATCATTTGGAACGTCGCTATTTACTAGCTTTTGACGAGCCCCCGCTCGCCTTTTGATATTCGTCCTTAAAGGCCTTGAACATACCGCGCGTCTTGCCGAGCTGCTTGCCCAGTGCGCGACTGCCCTTGTCCACGGCAACCGATCCCTTGTCATCGAGCACCTTGGCGCCCTTCTTGACCTTATCGCCCACCACGACGCTTGCCTCGGCAGCCTTTGCAGCGACGCCGCCCGAATACCCGATTGACTTGACCTCGTCCGAAACGATCATCGCGCCGTCTGCATAACCGCGCAGCATCGTCGGCGGCATCTGTGTGTCGCCCACCAGCACACTCGAGGCGGTGCCGGCGGTCACATAGAACGACTGCACAATACCCGAACGCGGCTTGAACTCCACATCCGAGCAATAGCCCACGACATCGCCCGACTCCGTGCGCACGTCCATGCCAACCCAGATAATGCAATCGTCCAGGTTGATGTCGAGGCGCTTGGCCGCAGCGGCATCGTAGGTGCCCTTGACGTCATCAACCGCGATGGCGCCCTCGTAGACGCCAATGGCATCGAGCGCCACAAATCGGTCGGGGCGCTCGATCATGCCCGCGATATCGGACTGGCGAACCATAAAGCCCACCACACGCGTACCGCCCGGGGTAAAGACCGGAAAGTGAATCTTGCCGAGCTTTTTAGGGCTGCGCGGCGTGCCGTCCTTTTTGGTGCGCTTATCCTCGGTAGGCTTGCGATAGATCTTGGCGCCGACAAAATCCCCGGCGCGCATTATGCCTCGGTCGAGGGCTCCGCAGCCTCGGTATCAGCCTCGACGGCGTTCTCGACCACGACGTCGGCGGCAGGCGTCACGTTGCCGCCCGAAATGGCGTCGTTGAGCTGCTCGCGCAGCTGGTCCATGCGCTCGCGGGCCAGGTCGACCTTGGCGCGCAGGTCGTCGGTCTTGGCGTCGACCATCGGGCCAAAGTCATTCACCGCAGCACGGGCCTCCTCGGCGCTGTGCTCGTAGGTGTCGCGCATATTGTCCCAGGCGTCGTTGGCGATATCGGCAGCCATGGCGCGGGTCTCGGCGCCCGAGCGCGGGGCCAGAGCAACGCCGACAATAGCGCCGGCAGCGGCACCAAAAAGTGCGCCGGAGACAAAGCTGAAAGTCTTACCCATGATCATTCCTCTCCTGCGGGCACGTCGGTGCCCACCGTTTGAATGCTGTCCATTATACCCGCAGCACAGCGCTTGCCGTCTTGCTCATCTGCGTACGGTAAAGGCGCAGGTACATGATGGTGATAAGCGAGTGAACCTACTCCTGCGGCATAGCCGGCATGGCGACCGTGGCGGCCGGGTTCTCGCCGGCGCCATCGACGAGCGGCAGGTTGCCCTCGTGCACCGAGCCGGACGGAGCCGTTGCCGCACCACCAAAGACGGCCGCGGGGGCCTCGTGGTTCTCGGCGACCGCACCCTCGGTATCGATTGGCATCTGCGGCTCGTCGTCAAAGCTCGGGACGCCTTGGGGCTCCGCAGGCTCGGGCTCAGCAGGCGCCTCGGCAACGGGCTCAGCGTCGGCGTCGGCAGGAGCGTCGCCCTCGGGCGCATCCTCGGCCACGTCCTCGCCGTTCGCAGCGGCAACGGCCTCGTGCGGGTCCTTGCCCTCGGCCTCGGCACGCATGCCCAGCACCAGGTTGCGCAGGCCCGCGACCGTGCCTTCCACGTCGGGAGCCGGCTGGTCGGCGTGCAGGTAGGCCCAGTCCATCATAAAGGTCGCCGACGACAGCGCACCGATGGCCAACGCGTCGTCGGGGCACGAAAGCTCGACCTCAAAGACACGCTCGTCATGCTCGCTCA
>CAJKEF010000134.1 GCA_905198825.1 uncultured Collinsella sp.
GAGCCACATCGCGATCGGGTGCCCACACACCAAAGATGCCGCATTCCTCATGCAGCTGGTCGGAGTCCGGATCATACGTCGACATGGTCGTCACCTGTCCCGTGGCACGCTCGGCCGCGCGGATGGTTTCTTGAGACATGGCATCCCCTCAGAGCCTCGTTATTTGGCGTTACCCGCCCTATTATACGCACGGCGCGACGCGCTCCCCCGCGCATGAGCAGCGCTTTTTAAAAGCCCACCGAGCTAATAATCCGTTTTGCGGCCAAACATTTTATTGGTCTGTCCAGTGCAAGCGCCCACGCCCCCAGGTGGCCGCCGCGTCCACCGTTGAGGGTTGCATTGTTGCAATTGGGACGTTCGTCCTGTCTTTTGGCAGGTCGGCGGCGTATCCTTGTACCTACAGCAAAACGAGAAAGGTTATGTATGGATCGAAACGAACTCGACCCCAGCGTCCCCAGCGCCACGGAGGTCAAGAAGATCCCCCTCATCATTAAGGTGTACGCCGTCCTATGCATCCTGTCCGGCGTGGGCACGCTCCCTTCGGTCGGCGCCTTTATGTGGCAGGTCATCACCGCGCTCATCAACGGCAACGCCGCCGCCAAGCTCGGCGACAACACGCTCGTCGCGGTCGGCCTTATCGTCGCCGGCATCATGCTCTCGGCTGCCAGTGCCGTCATCTTGATCATCTTTGGCCTGGACCTCATCAAGAACCAGCGCCGCAATGCCGCCCGTCTGTCCTATATCCTTATCGCGTTTACCGTCGTCGAGCTTTTGGTTGACGTGATGCTCCAAGGCATCGGGCCCTTCTTGCTGCGCCCTGCCATCCAGCTCGGCATCCTCGTCGCGCTTTCGGCCACCGTCGACCCCACGCTGCGCCAGGAGCGCGAGCTGCAGCGCCGCCTGCAGGAGATGCTCGATCGCGACGCCGCCGCCGAGGGCATGCTCGGGCGCGATGAAACCGGCGAGGGCTACATCAAGCTCAACTACTTCAACCTGTTCTGGGTATTCTTTGTCTGCTGCATACTCGGCTTGATCGCCGAGGACATCTGGCACATGACGGTCGACGACCCGGGCGTCTACCAGAACCGCGCCGGCATGCTGTTTGGCCCCTTCAGCCCCATCTACGGATTTGGCGCCGTGCTCATGACCATGGTGCTCAACCGCTTCTATAAAAAGAACCCCATCATTATCTTTTTGGTGAGCGCGCTGCTCGGCGCAAGCTTTGAGGTGTTCGTGGGCTGGTTTATGCAGACCTCATTTGGCGTGGTGTCGTGGAGCTATTCACACATTAGGCTATTCGGCATGCCCGATCCCATCGCGGTATTGACCGGGGGACGCACATGCACGCCGTTTGCCTGCATGTGGGGCCTGGGTGGCCTCATCTGGATCAAGGTCTTGCTGCCGCGCCTGCTTAAGCTCATCAATATGATTCCATGGAAACGCCGCTACTCTGCTACCGTCATCCTGACCGCCGTCATATTGATCGACGGCGTCATGACGTTGCAATCGCTCGACTATTGGTATCAGCGCGTCAACGGAACCGTTCGAAATATTCCCGTCGCACAGTTCTATGACAAGCATTTCGATAACGAATATATGGAGAACCGTTTTCAGAGTATGACCATGAGCCCCAGGGACGCCACACGCGTGTAGCAAACGCCAGAGCAAAATAGCTCCAACACATCAAAGCCCGCTGGCAGATCTACATGAACTGCCGGCGGGCTTTCGCTATAGACAGACTCGGATTGCCGACGAGGCCTTACGCCTCGCGCTCGACCTCGCTCACGCACTCGTTCTTGATGGTGCCGACGAGCGACTGCAGCGCATCGACCACATGCGGGCGGATATCCCCTCCAATAAGTACAAGCATGATGTCATCGCCCACGGCAAGCTCACCGCTCGCCAGCCATACGCGCACATAGCCGATGCCGGGCATCGCACGCGTCGCTTCGATGGCAGACCGTACCTTGTCGGCGTCGTAGCCAAACACCATGCCGCCCACCTTATGCCCAGGCGCCACACCATCTGTCTCGACCCCACGCACCTCGGCCTTGGGCGTCGCACGCACCACGCCGTTGTGTGTCAGGTACATCCCACAATCAGCCGCCGAAGCATCGGCCTTGGCTTCGCGCAGCCAAGCATCAACCGAAGGCATCGATTTGCCGCTTTCAAGCATCATTTCTCCTTTTGATTTCCAGGGTAGTCTTTTTGGGACGGGGCTCTTTTAGCTACTCTCGAACCACTTATTCCTCGACCGGCGTGAGTACCATGACTGCGCGCGTATTGCTAAATGACAGCGAACGGCAAGTCACAAGCGTTACGATCTTGGTTGCCGAAGCGGCACGATCGGTGGCATCGCTCGCCACGGCCGAGGCGCCGTCGAGCATCTCGGACAGGTAATTCTTCAGTCCGTCATCGCCCTCAAAGTTGGGCGTGCGCGCCTTGGCATACGTGTCCTCGACCACCTTGGTCGCCAGCGGGCGCAACTTATACGTCGCATCACGCGTGATGTAGTACACGTATTCCATGCTGTCGAACGTCGCTTGATCGGTCGTATCCGAAATCACGTTGAACATCGAACCGTCGTTCATGTGATGACCGTAAATCGTGGTCTGCTGATCCACCATGCCCGGCGCGGTGTCGTCGCTATCCAGGAAGATGGCACCCGACGCATTGGCGGTGCCGTCGAACAGCGTGTTGAGGTACTTGGAGTTGTTGTTGGTCTGCACCACGGGGTAGTTGATGTTGGTGCCGGGCGCGTAAATCCAACCCACAACCTCGGGATTTGTCTGGGCAAGCGCATTGAAATCGATAATCGGCACGCCGCTGGCGTCCTTGTCGCTCACATATTGCTTTTCGATTTTTTGATACGACTCGCTCGCCTGCTTGTAGCCAATCTGCGCGTTGATAAAGATAGCGGCCGCAGCAACGATCAGGCCAATACCGATGATGATGAGCAGAATGGGAATGACGGAGCGGCGCTTTTTGCGCGGCGGCTCGGTATAGCTCGATGGCGCGGCATGCGCCGAAGAGCGAGGTGACTTCTTGGCCGTACTGTATGACGAAGGACGATATGCAGCCGGCGTATCCTGACGGCGATGCTTCGCCGGCGTCACGGGGCGCGGCGCGCGCGGCTGTTGAGGAGAGGATGTCCGACCCTGCTGCGGCGCGCGGGCTGCTCCCGACTTGGCTGAATCGGGAATCCGAGAAGCCGAAAAACGCTTTCCCTGATAGTCGGACATGGCTCTCCTTATGCTGCAAATGGACTGGCAGAGCGCTTAGGCGTCAGCCATCTCCTGCTTCATCTTCTCGATAACCTTGCGGTACTCGGGGTCGCAGGCGCCCAGAATCTGCGTGGCGTAAATGGCAGCGTTCTTGGCACCGTTGATGGCCACACAGGCAACGGGCACGCCCGAAGGCATCTGCACCATCGACAGCAGCGAGTCCATACCACCCAGATCGCTCGTCTTCATAGGCACACCGATGACCGGCAGCGGCGTAAACGCAGCAACGACACCGCCCAGGTGAGCAGCCTTGCCAGCAGCAGCGATAATCACCTTGATACCGCGGTCGGCAGCAGTCGAGGCCCACTCATGGACCTTCGCCGGCGTGCGGTGTGCGCTCGCAATGACGAGCTCATAGGGCACACCAAGCGCCTCGAGCTCGACGGTGCAGCCTTCCATAACGCCCAGATCGGACTTGGAACCCATGATGATCCCGACAACCGGCTTCTGATCTGCCATAAACAAAGACCTCCTGTTGAGAGCGGTGACGCGGCGGATCCGCGACCCTTAACTACTGAGAGTAGTATAGCTGCTCCCGTCCTTGCGGTCTGTGTGGCGCTTCGCGGGCGGGCCAGGCTTTATCTTCACTCCGGTTGCTTTGCAAAGTCGTTCAGATAAAGCCTGGCCCGCCCGCGAAGCGCCCTGCGACCTACCGGGAATTGCTATGACGTACGTTTGCTGATGAATTGGAAGGAAAGGTCAACGGAGGCTGAAGGCAATTGGTTCAGCGAAAAACCCTGACGAATCTAATTCGTCAGGGCCCCACCAACGCTCACTCGTCGTTCATCATTAAAGCTAGATATTCTCTTCCGCCCATTTCTCGAAATCGAGTTCTCGTCTCTGAGCAGTTCGGTAGACTTCCATGTCTTCGCGAGCGCCTACCACTACGATGGCCATCTTTTCTTTAATTCTGATGAGGCGGTACACGATTCGAATGCCACTTCCCCTGAGCTTGATCTTCATAAAGCCAGTCAAATCCGTACCTGCCTTGTTTCCAAGAGGCTTGCCGAATCCACCTTCGTTCTGCGGCAATGGGTTCGTTCTGATTTTTTCTATAGCCTTAAGGACGATCTTTCGTTGGGAGCCGTCCAGACGCTTAATATCCTTGAGAGCATCCGGGTAGAAAGCGACTTCGTACCCACTCATTCAAACTCGACCTCATCCATCTGATCGAGTTCGTCCTGGCTCACACCCAGCTCTTCCATAACATCAGACAGGGAAACAAGCGCATCGTCACTTGCCACAGCCATTCTCTTAAGCGCCAACGTTAACAAGGTGAGGTCCTCCTCCGCTTGCTTCGCTTCCCTATATTCATCGGGTGTCACAATCA
>CAJKEF010000135.1 GCA_905198825.1 uncultured Collinsella sp.
GTGCCCGCCGGCGGACGCATGGGCCGCTGGGATATCGCCGGCCGCACCGTCGAGGCCAACCTGGCTAAGAATCCCGTAGGCTTCGATCGACAAATCCAGTCCATCAAGACGGCAGGCGGCAGGCTCTGCGCTTTCTTCCTCAACGACAACGATGCCGACGGCCACGACGTATCGTGGATCTACGACGTCGACTTTGAGCGCATCGCCGACACGCCGGGACTTGTCGCCTTTGCCGGAGGCACGCGCGCGCACGACATGCAGGTGCGCCTCAAGTACGTCGGCATCGATGCCGCGATTATCTCGGACGTCGCGCAGGCAATTGGCGCCGTGGCAGACGAGGCCGCCGATGACACCTTCTACGCCGTCGCCAACTACACGGCCTTCCCGCCGCTGGTCAAGGAGCTCGACGAGCTTAAGGGCACCGATGCGAGCTCGGTTGCCTCCCACGCCGCAACGCGCGCCGATGGCAGCGCTGTCCCCACCGATATTGCGCCGGTCGAGCTCTCGCGCCCCCTGCGCATCGTCTACCTGTATCCCGATGCCCTTAACCTCTACGGCGACGGCGGCAACGTCATCGCCCTCGAGCGCCGCTGCGCCTGGCGTGGCATTCCCGTGCGCGTGGACGAGGTCCGTATGGGCGAGTCGCTCGATCTCACCGACGCCGACATCGTCATGATGGGCGGTGGCTCCGACCGCGATCAGCTGGCCGTGGCACACGAGCTGTTCGCTCAAAAAGACAAGGTCGCGGCCTATGTTGAGGATGGCGGCTCGCTGCTCGCTATCTGTGGCAGCTATCAGCTGCTCGGCCGTTCGTACTATATGGGCGAGAATCGCATCGAGGGCCTGGGCGTCATTGCCGCCGAGACCGTGCGCGGCTCCGATCGCCTGATCGGCAACGTCGCCGTCAAGACCGACCTGGCACCCGAGCCCTTTGTGGGATTTGAGAACCACGGCGGCCGCACCCTGCTCGATGCAGAGGCCACGCCGCTCGGAACGTCCGTCGTCACGGGTACCGGTAACAACGGCGACGACGGCTTTGAGGGTCTCATCTACAAGGGCGTCATCGGCACGTACCTGCACGGGCCGGCGCTGCCCAAAAACCCCGAACTCGCCGACTGGCTGATCGCCCATGCCCTCGAGCGCCGCGGCGATGCGCAGGCCACGGCCCTGCTGCCGCTCAAAACCCTCGACGACACCTACGAGCACGCCGCCCACGACGCCGCCATGAAGCTCCTCCCCTAGCACCTCACCACCACAAAGGGGACAGGCACCTTTGTGGTGGTTTTTCAGTTTGCCAACGATATGTGAACGGCTAAAAAAGTCTGCTATACTCTTTCCCGCTGTCCCCATCGTCTAGCGGCCAAGGACGCCACCCTTTCAAGGTGGATATCGCGGGTTCGAATCCCGCTGGGGGCACCATTTAAATTAAGAAGCCCGTTACCCCCGCGGTGACGGGCTTTTTGCTACCGATATGCCGGGATTCGAACCCGGCAGGGTGCGGAGCTGAGGAAACGCGTAAGCGTTTTCCAGCGCAGCGCGCAAGGAGCGAAGCGACGCAGCGAAAGCGGGCGGCGCCAGCCGCACGCGGACATCCCGCTGGGGGCACCATTTGAAATGTGAAGCCCGTTACCAATTCGGTAGCGGGCTTTTTGCTACCGATATGCCGGGATTCGGACCCGGCAGGGTGCGGATCCCGGCATCTTCCGATGGACCATGGGCAAAAAATAGCAAATATGAGTACTGTTACCAATTTAGTAACAGCGATTTCATGCCATCAGAAGGCGATTTAGACGCCAGGGGTCCTACGGCGGAAGAATTGCAGGCGTTTATCAGCTATGTACTTGGACATATGTTGCGTAACAACCCATATTTTGTAAATAGATAATGCTACAGGACTTGTGACAGTACTCATATTTGACGTTTTTTGCCCATAGCCCTTTATACCTAGGCAAATCGGCGGCAAAACGGGCTTCAAAGCGTCCTTCGCAAACAAAAACCGGGGCCCGCATGATGCGGACCCCGGCTCAATACCGTGACGATATGTCAGTTACGCCCTACACGTAGAACAGGATGTCGTCGTAGGTCGGGACCGGCCAGTAGTCGGCGGCCACGATCTCCTCCATGGCGTCCACGGCGGCACGCAGCGCATCCATAGCGGGAACGACCTCGTGCGCGTACACGTTGGCCTGCTCCTGGCCATCGAGGGCCTCGGCCTTCTGATGCACGGCGTCGAGTGCCTTGATGGAGTCGTTGATGGTGGTGATGCCGTTGCAGAGCTTGTTGAGCGTGTTCTGCTCGCACTGCATGGCGGCCTCGGCACCGGCGGCACGAATAGTCTCAAGGCCCTTAGCGACCTTGGTGGCATAGGCGGTAATGACCGGGCGATAGGTACGACGCGCCTCGCGAACCATCGTGGTAGCCTCGATGTTCATGAGCTTGTTGTACTTCTCGAGCTTGCAATCGTAGCGGCACTGAGCCTCGGCCTTGGTCAGGACACCCGTCTCCTCAAAGAGCGCAATGGCCTTATCGGAAACAAAGGCGGGCAGGGCGTCGGCCGTGGTCTTGTTGTTGGCAAGACCACGCTTCTCGGCCTCAACGGGCCACTCGTCGGAGTAGCCGTCACCGGAGAACAGGATGCGCTGGTGGTCGGTCAGGACCTTCTTGCAGTACTCGAGCGCAGCGTCCTGGAACTCATCCTCGGGCGTACCCTCAAGCGCGTCGGCGAAGGACTTGAGCGACTTGGCCACGGCGGCATCGAGCACCAGGTTGGAGTCGGAGACGTTCTGCTCGGAGCCGCAGGCACGGAACTCGAACTTATTGCCGGTGAAGGCAAACGGGGAGGTGCGGTTGCGGTCGGTGTTGTCCTGCATCAGCTTGGGCAGAGTATCGGCGCCCAAGTCGAGCACGCCGCGCGTGGCATGGACGGAAGCCTTGCCATCGATGATCTTCTCGACGACCTCGGTAAGCTGGTCGCCCAGGAAGATGGACATAATCGCCGGAGGAGCCTCATTGGCTCCCAGACGATGATCGTTGCCGGCCGAGGCAACAGAGGCACGCAGGAGCTCCTGATAGTTATCGACGGCCTCGATCACCGCGGTGAGGAAGACGATGAACTGCAGGTTGTCGAGCGGGGTGTCGCCCGGATCGAGCAGATTCTCGGACTCGGTGCCAAGCGACCAGTTGTTGTGCTTGCCCGAACCATTGATGCCCTCAAAGGGCTTCTCGTGCAGCAGGCAGACCAAGTCGTGGCGGGAGGCGATGAGCTTCATCTTCTCCATCATGACCAGATTCTGGTCGATGGCCTCGTTGACCTCGCCATAGACCGGGGCGAGCTCATGCTGGCAGGGAGCAACCTCGTTGTGCTTGGTCTTGGCGGGAATGCCAAGCGCCCACAGCTCATCGTCCAGATCCTTCATATAGGCCGAGACGGTGGGGCGGATAGCGCCAAAGTAGTGTTCCTCGAGCTCTTGGCCCTTGCAGGGAGCAGCACCAAAGAGGGTGCGGCCGGTGATGACCAGGTCCTTGCGCTTGCGGTAAGCGTCCTTCTTGATCAGGAAGTACTCCTGCTCGTCGCCCACGGAAGGAACGACCTTCTTGGGGGTCTTGCCAAACAGCGCCAAAACGCGCTTAGACTCACGCGAGAGCGCGGTCATGGAGCGCAGCAGCGGGGTCTTCTTGTCCAGGGCCTCGCCCGTGTAGGAGCAGAAAGCCGTGGGGATGCACAGGACATCGTCCTTGATAAAAGCGGGGCTAGTGGGATCCCAAGCGGTGTAGCCACGGGCCTCGAAGGTGGCGCGCAGGCCGCCGTTGGGGAAGCTGGAGGCATCGGGCTCGCCCTGGATGAGGTTCTTGCCCGTAAACTTGGTAATGGCGGTGCCGTCGTGGTTGGGCTCCAGGAAGCTATCGTGCTTCTCGGAAGTAATGCCCGAAAGCGGCTGGAACCAGTGCGCGTAGTGTGTAGCGCCCTTGGAGATGGCCCAGACCTTCATAGCGTGGGCAACAGCGTTGGCCACATCCAGGTCGAGCGGCTCACCGCCCTCGAGGGTTGCAGCAAGGCGCTTCCAAATGTCCTTGGGGAGGTAGTCCTTCATGACTTCCTCAGAGAACACCATGGTCCCGAAGCGGTCAGTAAGTTCGGCCATACGGAACTCCCTTCGTATCGGCACCGCGTGAGAAGCGGTGTTGATTACTAACGAACGAGTCATAGCTTAGACTCGCCGTGTTTCCGCGACATTACCGTTATGTTGCCGTCGCGAAACCAATCATTGAGGTTACCCTATCGAGGCGGCGTTGCCACCCTCAACGGCCAATCAACTGCATAAATTGCAGACCTCTCCCCATGGTTTAAGGGTAGTCAATTTGGGATGGAGCTCTATTAACTGGTATTTTGCATCAGATACCAGTCTTTATAGTCCGTGCCTAGATTAGCCGCTCTGTTATAGAGAAAGCCGATAGCAAGGCATCTTTGATTGGTATCCCCGAATAACGAGTGAAACTCCACCGTGACACAGTGGTGCTGTAGAATCCTTACAACACATCACACTATTACGTATCTAGAGGAGCACGATATGCGCGTCGACGAGGTTTTTAAGCAGGCAGCATCCCAGGGCAC
>CAJKEF010000136.1 GCA_905198825.1 uncultured Collinsella sp.
CCCAAAGGCGAGTCCTCGATAACCAGGCACTCGGTAGGCTCCACCCCCAGCGCCTCCATGGCACGCAGGTAGATCTCGGGGTCGGGCTTAAACGCACTGCACTCGTGACCGCTGATGGTGTAGTCCAGCACGTCGGCGATGCCGGCAATCTCCACCAGCTCGTCAATGAGCTCGCGATAGGACGAGCTCGCGATGGCGCACTTCACGCCGCGCTCATGTAGCTCACGCATCACCGGTTCCGTCTGCTCGTTGAGCAGCTCGGCATACGGAACGGGGTGGTCCGGGCTGTAGACCTGCTTGTACTCCACGCGCAGGCGCTCGCGCAGCTCAATATCGTCTGGCACCAGCGCCTCCCAAATGGCCGGCTCGTTAGACCCCGAAAGATCGGGGATCTCGTCAAAGTGGAACCCCTTCTCTTCCATAAACGCCACGCGACGACGGTTGTAGAACCACTCGGTATCGACCAGCACGCCGTCCATATCAAACAGCACTGCCTTGATCATACGCATCTCCTCCAACCTGCCAAAAAGGGACAGGTTTATTTTGGTAGGTTTTATCTGGGGTTTTGCGACGCGACGGATTCGCCCTCCCCAAAGCAAAAAGGGGACGGGGCGCAAACCCCATCCCCTCTCAATCAACCCGTAAGGTCTACTTACTTGTGATTAGTAGGAAAGCTTCCACATGTAGCGACGCATGGTCAGCGGGTGCTGACGGGCCTCGGCGATCTGGTTGCCGTACTCGCGCATAACGGCGAGGTGCAGCAGCGGGTTGAAGTAGGTGACAACGCTTGCCGGCACGGCGTCAGCCAGGCCGTAGTCCTTGGAGTCGATCAGAGCGACCTTGGCGCCCATGCGCTTAAGGAAGGTGAGGGCGCGGGCGTCCATCGGACGGGTAGCGCCATCGGACATGAAGAAGACGTAGGGCTTACCCTCGGTGGAAACCTCGAACGGGCCGTGGAAGTACTCGCCGGTGTTGTAGGCGGCGGCGTCGATCCACTGCATCTCGGTGAACAGGAAGGCGGCGTGAGAATAAGCCATCTTCTCGGAGGCACCGGAAGCCATGAAGTAGATCATCTTGTCGTCCTTGAAGTCCTCGGCGAACTTCTTGGCGAGCTTCTTGCAGTGCTGAGCGGCGTTCTCGCAGAGCTCGAAGACGTTGGTGAGGCCGGTGATCATGTCCTCGTAGTGGTCATAGCCCTCGGTCTGCTGAAGGATCTCGACAGCAAGAGCGATGGCGTAGCCGGGCTTCTCGCACTTGGCAGCGAAGTTGGCGTGGAAGCCGTGAACGATGACGTAGTCAGCGTCGACGGTCAGAGCGGAGCCAGCCTTGTTGGTGAGGGAGACGACCGGGCAGTTGTGCTTCTTGGCGGTCTTGTTGGCCTCGACGGTCTCGGGCGTGGAGCCACCGAGGGAGCAGGTGATCACGAAGGTGTGCTCGTTGACCCAGGAAGGCGTGTCGTAGTTGAACTCGTTAGCGGTGAAGATCTGAACGTTCAGCTTGTCCGTGTTGTTGGCCAGGAAGTACTTGGCGGGGTAAAGGTCGGACATGGAAGCGCCGCAGCCGACGAAGGCGACGCTGTGGATCTCGTGGTTGGACAGGACGTCAGCGACGATCTGCTTAGGGAGGTTAAGGTCGATCTCGTACATCTGACACATTCCTTTCGATTTTTGCGGCGCCACATTGCCGGGCGCTCGCAGGGTTACCGTGGTTTGGACCGAGTCGCCGGCCCGTTGAGGATGTGTCAAAGGGACAGTCCCTTTGACACATTTTGGGGATGGAAGCCTGCCTGGGGTATGGGATGCCAGGCAGGCCCCCGGGGGAAAGCGGTTAGGCGCTTGGTCGCGACTAGGCCAGAATGCCGGCCGCGGAGAGGGCGATGCCGCCCACGATGGCGATCACGAGAAGCCAACCGGTGTTGACGTTCTTCTTGATGAGCCAGTACATAAGGCCGGTGAGGCCAAGGGAAATCATCTGGGGCATCATGCCGTCCAGGATGTCCTGGATAACAACGGTGCCCTCAGCGAACTGCAGCGGGGTGGTGGCGCCGATCAGCGTAGCGATCATGCCGCCCACGGACATAAGACCCACGATGCCGCAGACATACATGAGCTTCTCCATGAGGTCGCCGCCCTGAAGCTTGCTCAGGTACTCGTGGCCGCCCTGATAGCCCATCTTGGCTGCGAACCAGGTGATCAGCACAGAGGGGACGATGGAGATGAGCATGGCCAGGATCGGGCCCATGATGGAGCCCTGCTGAGCCAGCTGAACGCCCAGGCCAAAGGCGATAACGCGGATGGTGCCCTGGAAGAAGGAGTCACCGATGCCGGAAAGCGGACCCATGAGGGAGGTCTTGACCGCGTTGATCGAATCGGGGTCGAAGTTCTCGGGATCCTTGGCGTACTCCTCCTCCATGGAGGCGGAGAGGCCCAGGATGAAAGCGCTCGTCTGCGGGGTGCAGTTGTAGAACGCCATGTGACGGTGGTAAGCCTCTTTCTTAGCAGCGAGCTGCTTGGGGTCGGACTCATCCGGATAGAGGCGATCGAGCGTGGGAACCATACCGTAGAGGAAGCCCATGTTCATCTGACGCTCGTAGTTCCAAGAGGCCTGGATGGCCCAGGAGCGCCAGAAGAACTGGCTGACCTTCTTGTTCAGGGACACGTCCTTGGTTGCGGTTGCCATAGTGTGTTCCTCCTTAGTCTTCGTCGTCTTCGAGCGGATCGTAGTCGGAATCGACACCGGCGGCTGCATGGGAACCGTTGAACTTGAAGCCCATGAAGACGACAGCCAGGCACACACCGATCAGAGCGACCGCGATGACGGACAGGTTGAGGTAAGCGGCGAGCAGGAAACCGATGAACAGGAACGGAGTCATACCCTTCTTGATCATCATGGTGAGCAGCAGGGCCAAGCCGTAGGCGGTCATGATCTTGGTCGAAACGTTAAGACCAGTGGACAGCCACTCAGGAACCATGTTGACGATGGCCTGAACCAGGTCGGTGCCAACAAAGACGGCGAGGAAGATCGGCAGGAAGTACATGATGGCGTACAGACCGGAGCCGGCGCAGATGTGCATACGGTAGGCGGTCTTGAACTTTCCGTTATCGATCGCGCTATCTGCCACATGGGTGAGGGCGGCGATGATGGAACGGAACACGATGCCGAGGAGCTGACCCAGGACGGCGACCGGGATGGCGATCGTCATGGCGGTCTCGGCGGAAGCATCGGTCAGGCACGCAAAGGCAGCGGCCACGATGCCGCCCAGGACCATATCGGGCGGAACGGCGGCGCCGACCTGCACCAGGCCCATGGACACGAGCTCGACGGCGGCACCGACGGCAAGGCCGGTGGGCACATCGCCAAGCAGCAGACCGACGAGCGTAGCGCCAACGAGGGGCTGCTCGAAGTTAAGACGACCGAGCAGGCGGGAGTCCCACATGCAGAACACGCCGACGAGGCCGACGAGCACCGCACTGATGAACGTATTCATACCCTTCTCCTTTCAGTCAGGCAAAAGCCTGGTTGATTACAGCTTGGCGTCGATGTCGACGCTCTGATACGTAGGGGTCTGCTGGACATAGAGCTTGATGCCCATGTCGAGCAGCTGGTTGACGTCGGCCTTCTGGGTGGCGTCGAGGAAGACGGAGCTGTCCTTGCCTCCGACCTGATCGGCACCGTCGTGGTTGGCGGTGGCGCCCAGGTTGATGGCGTCGAGCTTGTAGCCCTGGCAGAACTGCAGCATCTCGGCGGTGTTGCCAAAGACGAACATGACGCGCTCGCCGAGGGTGTTGAGCTTGTCCATCTTGGCGAGGGCACGCTCGACGGTGAAGACGTTCAGGCGCACGCCCTGGGGCTTGGCCAGCTTAAGAGCGCCCTTCTTGATGTCATCGTTGGCGGCAGCGTTGTCGACGACGATGATGCGCTCGGCCTGAACCTTGGTGGTCCAGGTAAAGACGACCTGGCCGTGCAGCAGACGGTAGTCAAGACGTGCGAGGACGATCTTGGCGGGACCGGAGCTGTGACGGGACGCCTTGGCCTTCTTGGCGGGAGCCGCGGCGGCCTCGACCGGTGCGTTGGGGTTGGTCAGACCGGTGCGGGCCTCATTGATGAGGGCCGCGAGCTCGGCGCCCTTGACGGGGACGGGGCTCATAGCGAGCGTGAGCGCCAGCGGGATGTTGAAACCGCTGACAACCGTGAACTTCGTGCCGTTCTTGGAAAGCTCGACCATGTTGTTGTTGACCGAGCTGCCGAGCATATCGGTCAGCACATAGACGGTGTCGTCCGCGTTGAACGTGGCGATCATAGCCTCAACCTTATTGGTGATGGGCTCCTTGTCGTCACGAGCAAGCGACACGACGTGGACGTTCGACACGTCGCCGAGAACCATCTCGAGCGTGTCTTTGGCGCCTGCGGCCAGGCCGCCATGAGATGCGAGAATGATCTGATTCATCTTGCCTCCTCCTTTTCGTTATGGTCATTATAACGTCTTATATGTTGCTTATATTGCTAATTAGTATAAAGACCGTTCGCGGGTGAAAATCGACCGTTGACGGGTTTAACGTACT
>CAJKEF010000137.1 GCA_905198825.1 uncultured Collinsella sp.
ACTCCTTGTTTGCCGCATCGTATGCAGACTGGGCAGATGCTACAGCAGCGTTGGCGGCGTTGGCCTTCTCCTGCGCGGCGGTGGCGGTATTCTGGGCCGCCTGCAGGTTCGCCTGGGCGGTAGCGTCGGCATCCGTCGCGGCATTGAGCTCCGCCTGCGCGGTCTTAAGCTCACCAGCGGCGGCCTTCTCGGCGGCCTCAAGCGCACTCAGGTCAACACCCGTACCCGAGACGGCAGCATCGAGCGCGGCCTGCGCCTGGTTGAACTTCTGCTGGGCGTTATCGCGCGCGGTGGTTGCGGCTGCGAGAGCAGTAGCAGTCTCCTGCTTCTTGGCCTGGGCAGTCGTCAAAGCTGCCTCGGTATTCTGCTTTTCCTGCTGGGCGCTGGCCTCGGCAGCCTTGGCCTGGTCCAGATTGGCCTGTGCAGTAGTAACGGCCTTATTGGCGTCATCGAGCTTTGCCTGCGCGTCCTCGACGGCCTTCTTGGCGGCCTCGTACTCGTCCATACCCATGGCCTCGAGCTTGGCCTGGGCATCGTCGAGGGCCTTCTTGGCCTCATCCTGCTTTGCCTTGGCGTCCTTGAGCGCCTGGGTCTTATCCTCGACACTCTTGTTGGCTTGATCGAGCTGATCGTTCAGGTCGCCCAGCTTCTTCTGCTGCTGCTCGGTCTTTTCGACGGCTGCCTTAAGCTCGTCGATCTTCTCCTGAAGCGCGGCTACCTCGGCCTCGTTCTGCTCGGCGGCGTTATCGGTCACGGCCTGCGAGGCCTGATTCTTTTGCTGCTGCGCCTGCTTTTGAGACTGGCCCGCCGCGTCGGCCTTCTTCTGGGCGGCATCGTAGGCGGCCTGAGCGTCCTTGAGCTGCTTTGCCGACTCCTCGGCCAGCTGGGCAGCTGTCTTTGCGACCGCTTGGTTACCGGCGACAACGGTGTTCTCTACAGAACTACCCCCCCCCTGAACAGAATCGCCGACGGTGCCGCGATTGCCGCCAGCGGCGACATGAGCGGCTGAGCGATGAGGCCCGCCGTCAAAACGGTTGCGACGGCGCGGTTAGCAACGCCCTTGACGTTGACGGCCTTAGCCCGAGGCTCAAAGTGTTGTGGACTGTAGCTTGCCATGGCTTTCTCCCTTTGACACGGATGTATCCATACGCTTCAAAATGTAGGAGCTGTTTTTTGAATTCTGTTGCGCAACATTGGTCACCAGCGGATTTTTTGAAATTCGCGCTCTCGTGCTTCACAATTTCGTCACATATGTAGGAGCTGGTGCATCATATTCTTGCGGGATGGAATTGAGTCTGTGATTTGCATTTGCTCCCGCGTCATCCGCCCTATCGGATTTCGCATCCAACTAGCACCCTGCCCGCCACGGTGTAGAGTAAGGGCGACGGGCGCGTTGCGCGGCCCGTGCCAGAACGAGGTGGACATGAAACTCGACAAACAACAGATCAAGCGACTACGCGAACGCCATCACCGGCGCCACGGCATCCGCCCCGCCCATAGTGAGGCTGCCGAGCAGGCTGGTCGCTTTTTAAAGCGCGCATTCAACATTCGCGAGGGTCGCGCGCCCTACCACGTAATCCGTAAGCGCTTTGTAAACGGGGCGCGCCTGACCGGCTCTCACCTGTGCATCCTCATCATCGCCATGTTGATCGCGAGCATCGGCCTCGATATCGACTCGGACATCGCCATCGTGGGCGCCATGCTCATCTGCCCGCTCATGGGCTCGGTTCTTGCCATGGCATACGGCATTGCCACGCTCGACCGCGAGATTACCGTCGAAGCCGTCGCCGGCCTTGCGCTGCAAATGGCCTTTTGCCTGGTCACGTCCACGCTGTATTTTAAGCTCTCGCCCCTTGGCGCCACCACAGCCGCCATTATCGACAACTCGACGCCCACCGTGTGGGACCTCGCTGTCGCGCTCGCCGGCGGCTTTGCGGGTGGCCTGGGCAACTCGCGCGACCAGGAACCCGCCACGCTCATCGCCGGGGTGGCTGTGGCGACCGCACTCATGCCGCCCCTGTGCGCGGCGGGTTACGGCATTGCCATCGCGAGCGGGTCGCTGTTCCTCTCGGCCCTCTACGAGTTTGGCATCAACGTCGTCTTTATCGCACTCGCGGCCGAAGCCGTGCTGCTTCTATTGCGCGTGCCGCTCAAGCGCGACCTGAACGGCGACGGCATTGTGACCGCCGAGGAAAATGCCGAGGTCGATGAGCTGTCACGCAAGGTGCGCCGCCGCATTATCGTGGGTACGGTGATCTTTGCCATCCCCTGCATCGTTATGACCGCGGGTTCCATTGGCTCGGCGCAGGCCGGCGTGCAGGACGGCTACGGCGTCACCGAGACCACGCGCGAACTTGCCGCGGTGCTGCCGGGCTTTAAGGATTACACCGTCGCCGTCGAGACCTCGGCTGCCGAAGGCGAGGAAGAGGGCATGGTCGGGCGCGAGATTGTCGCCCACGTGACGACAAGCGAGACGCTCGGGGCACACGACCGCCATGTCGCCCGCAAGCTCATCGACCTCAATGTGCCCGAACTCGATCGCGTGGAGTTCGATGTGAAGTGATGCCGGCGCGGGATGAATGCTCACACAGACGCAAGTTATGACGAGGCGCAGACGCAATACGGACACGAGCAAATAGCGGGGTGCAGTTCATACCCGCGCCCCGCTCGCTGTTTTATTGCCGTGAATCAGACGTCCGCATCGACATCGCCAGACTCCACCGTAAACGCCGGATCGGTGCTCACAAGATAAAATCGGGTCACCTCAGTATTTCTAATTAGGTAAATCTGCCCCTGATTGCGTCGGCGCGATATATACGCAACGTGAACCGTACCGAATTCTTCGCCGTTTTCCTTCTTTAATATCAGGATGTTGGGGTCATCCGTACGCTTAAACTGCCCGTCTGTGCAGATTCCGTCTTGATCGACCAGCTGCCATCGACAGTTGTCCTCCTCAAGAAAAGCCAGGGTTTCCCGACTCGTTTTGTCATCCCGATAGTAACCATCAATGGCAAACCCTTCGGAAGCGCATTCCTGCATATAGGACGTTTCTCGGCTTATAGCAAACAGCCCTGTAGCGCCCAGGAGCACAGCCAGGCAGATCACTGCAAGGGTTATCGAAATAGCACGGCGGCCCATGTTAGCCCAATCGATAGTTGTTTAACGGAGCGCGAAACATACCTGGAACCTCCGATATCAGGGGGAACGTCGCCAGCAGGCTGGCGACAACTATATGTTTCTGACATCAAACCATATGGCTGCCACTCGCGGAGGGGGCATCGGCGAACGGCGTGTTTTCATACTCCATTGGTCAAACCTAAGCGCGGCTCTACAGCTCGTACTTGTACACGCGATAGATGTACTTCTCGGCTTCCATCTCGTAGGTGGCGATGGGCAGTCCGCAGCGATCATCTCGTCGTTTGGCAGATAGGTCACGCTGTGCTGGCCCGCGTTGAGCGAAAAATCGCCTTGGGCCTGCAGCAATTTGCCCTCAAAGCCCGAGCCAGCCCAAAAATCGGGCAAGCCCACGGAAGGCTGTAGCAAGGTCATTTGCGCAACATATGTCCAGCAAAAAACGGGTGGTAGCCGGTATGGCTACCACCCGTTTGTCTCATATCTAGCCCAAAGCAGGCCAGTTACTTCTTAATGCCGCGTCCCAGACGCTCGGCGACCGATGTAACGGCCTCTTCGCTGGCCGGCCCGCAGCTCACGCAGCCGTCATGGGCACGCATCTGGCCGGTGACCTCGTCCATCGCGAGCGGCGCCACCTTCTCGAGCTTAAAGCCCTTACCGGCACGCATGTTTTCCTTGGCCACGCTGATCATGAGCTTGATGCGGTTGAGCTGGTTGACCTCGGACGCGCCGGGGTCGTAGTCCACCGCGACGATGTTGCTCTCGGGGTGCTGACGGCGCAGTTCCTTGATCACGGCCTTACCCACCACGTGGTTGGGCAGGCACGCGAAGGGCTGCGTGCAGATGATGTTGGGCGCGCCATGGTCGATTAGGTCGAGCATCTCGGCCGTGAGCAGCCAGCCCTCGCCCATGTTGTTGCACACCGAAAGCACCGTGCGGGCCTTGTCGGCCATGGTGCCGATGCGCTCGGGCGCCTCAAAGCGGCGGGACTTTTCGAGCATCTCCTCCACCGGCGTACGCATCCAGTCCACGAGCTTAATGAGCGCCTGCATGCCCGCACGCGTGGTAGCAGAGCTACCCAGCTCGTCCTTCTGCAGCTCGGCGTTGCTCATGGAGTACAGGAAGAAGTCAAGCAGGCCCGGCACCACGGCCTCGCAGCCCTCGCGCTCGATAACGTCGACCACGTGGTTGTTGGCCGTAGGGTGGAACTTGACCAGGATCTCGCCGACCACGCCCACGCGCGGCTTGGTGCCCTCGCCCACGAGCGGCATGGTGTCGAACGCGCGGATGGCCTCGCGGCACAGCTTGGTGTAGTTGTGACGGTTGAACTTGGGCGCCAACTTGCGGGCGCGCGCCATATACTCCTCGTAGAGCGCGTTGGCAGCACCGGGCGTGGCCTCGTAC
>CAJKEF010000138.1 GCA_905198825.1 uncultured Collinsella sp.
GGTGTTGTTCGCGAGCTTGCCGGCTCGGGCGGTACGCTGTATACGAATGCCGCCGTGCTCGACGCTGCGATGGACGCACTGGCGGCTACCCTGTCAGCCATGCACACAGCGTCTCCCAAGGAGACGGGCTTTACGCCCGGCGCCGTTGCCCATGCTGCGTGGTCTGCCGCTGATGAAGGCGTTGCCGCGGCCCTGATTGCCGAGGGCTGCTCGCGCGGCGTGTGTGCCTCCGAGGGCGCCGAGGTGTTCGACCCGCACTCCGCTGCCGCCGCGGCACGCGTGGTGCGCGAGGCCTGCGAACGCATCGTTGCCTTGCTGGACGAAGCCGGCCTCGATGCACCGACGTTGCCCGAGGTGGGCGAGCAGTTGCAGCTCGATCGCGACACCATGACGCGTGCCCTGCGCGAGCTTTCGCTCAACCGCTCGATCGTTAAGGTCGAGCGCGACGTTGCCCTGTCTGCTGCCGCCGAGGTTCATGCGCGCGAGCTTGTTGCCGCCGCCATTGAGGCAGCCGGCGGCGCAGCTACCACGAGCGTGCTGCGCGAGGCCCTGGGTGTGTCGCGCAAACGTGCCATCAGCATCTTGGAACACCTGGATGCCGTGCGCTTTACGGTGCTCGACAAAGAAGCCGGCGGCCTGCGCTCCCTGCGCTAGGCCGGTCACCTGCCCCCGTCTCCTCTGTTGCGGTGAAATAGTTCCTAGTTGGGGGCTTTGACAGCAAAAACAGGAACTATTCCACCGCAACTTCTTGCTCGTCTTTTTGGGATGGGGCCTGCTCGGTTTGGTAAAATATCGCCGCACTTGGGAACGGATGGGCTCCGGTGGGCTCCGCGGTCCTCAAAACCGTTGCGAGGCGTGCAAAACGTCTTGGATGTGTTCGATTCACATACGTTCCCGCCATACGCTACCAGCGCTTTTGTGCTCGCGGTCTTGCTGCGTGCCGCAAGGGCGCTGTTTTGTTTCTACACGAGCTTTTCGTAGCGCCGCTATTTCGGCGGCGATATTTAGCTTCGTGCACCGGGTTTCGAGCATGCCGATGGAGGTGTTTTGCCGTATGACTACCGTAAGACGTGCCGATCTTTCTTGTGTCGTCCAAGCGGGCGGGCTGTCCTCTCGCATGGGCTGCGATAAGGCGCGCATGACGTTTTGCGGCGAGCCGCTCATCGAGCGCGTGCTGGGTCGGTTGGCGCCAGTTGCCGGTGAGTTGGTCGTGACGACTTCGCGTCCCAGCGAGCTTGCCTACCTTGAGGATCGCACGTTTGGCGGCCTGGTGCCGCGTGTGGTGGCGGACCTTGAAGGGTCGGCGGGTGCCATGCGTGGCATCGCGAGCTCGCTGGCTGCCGCTCGGTTGCCCCTTGCGGCGATCGTCGCCTGCGATATGCCGTTTGTCTCGCCGGAACTCATCGGCGCGCTTGCCGATCATGTTGAGGCTGAGGTGCTCGATGTGTGCGTGCCGCGCGAGGAGCGGGGGATTGAGCCGCTTTGCGCCGTCTGGCGCCGTGATGCGTGTGCTCCGGTTGCCCAAGAGCTGCTCTCCTGCGACCGACAGCGCATTCGCTGCCTGATCAATCGCGTTCAGGCCGGTTATATGGATGAGCCGCAGATCGTTAAGGCCGCGGGCTCGACGCTCTGCTTCGAAAACGTCAATACACCCGAGGAGTTTACGGCGGCCGAGTTGCTCGCCTAGATCTGCACACATCAATGACGGGAGATACCGTGTCACATGATATTTGCCCCGATACCGGGGAACCTTGCACTTGCGATGGGTCCGAGCCTTGCACCTGCGGCTGTGGCGGCTGTGGACATACGGCCGAGGAAGAGGCAACGGCGGCTGCGTATCGCGAGTCGCACCGCGAGGCCTCGTTTGGCGATGCCCCTGATCACGAACGCAAGATCATCGTTTCGTTCGATAGCACCTTCGATGTGATGGAATGCGAGCAGCTGTGCCTGGATGCCGGCGTGCCCGGGCGGATTATGCCGCTGCCTGGCTCCATCACCGCCGGCTGCGGGCTGTGCTGGGCCATGCCGTTCTCGGGCGATGCACTCGCCGCCTTCCGCGCTGCCACCGAAGGCCGCATAACCCCCGCCGACTACCATCAGCTCGTCCTCTAACCACCAAAACCATCACAAAGGTGCCTGTCCCCAATGTGGTGGTTTGGAACACGTGGACGAAACAGGTTTGAAACACGGGTTTTGCATGTCAGGCACTCAAAAACGCCTCTACCTGCATCGTAATCAAAACGAAACATCTGCTCGTCGGCTTATGCGAAACTTTCCCGCAACAGTGCGATATTATCCATACACGATAAAGCTCGCGGCGCATGGGGTGCCGCGACCGACACTTTTCGTTTCCCATCATTGGAGGAAGCATGAGCTACACGCAGAAAGTTCTCGAAGAGCTCAAGGCCCGCTATCCCGAGCAGCCTGAGTTCATCCAGGCCGCGACCGAGATCCTCGGCACCATCCAGCCGGCGCTCGACGCCCACCCCGAGTACGAGGAGGCCGCCCTGCTGGAGCGCCTCGTCGAGCCCGAGCGCATCATCATGTTCCGCGTGCCCTGGGTCGACGACGAGGGCAAGGTCCAGGTCAACCGCGGCTACCGCGTCGAGTTCAACTCCGCCATTGGACCCTACAAGGGCGGCCTGCGCTTCAACCCCACGGTCACCCTCGGCATGCTCAAGTTCCTGGGTCTGGAGCAGATCCTCAAGAACAGCCTGACCACCCTTCCCATGGGCGGCGGCAAGGGCGGCTCCGACTTTGACCCCAAGGGCAAGTCCAACAACGAGATCATGCACTTCTGCCAGTCCTTCATGACCGAGCTCTATCGCCACATCGGCCCCAACACCGACGTTCCCGCCGGCGACCTGGGCGTTGGCGGCCGCGAGGTTGCCTACCTGTTCGGTCAGTACAAGCGCCTGACCAACGAGTGGACCGGCGTCCTTACCGGCAAGGGCCTCTCCTTTGGCGGCTCGCTCGCCCGTACCGAGGCCACCGGCTACGGCCTGGTCTACTTTGTGGACGAGTACCTCAAGAGCCGCGGCGACTCCTTCGAGGGCAAGAACGTCGTCGTTCACGGCTCCGGTAACGTCGCTATCTACGCAGTCCAGAAGGTCGCCCAGCTCGGCGGCAAGGTGCTCGCCTGCTCCGACACCCACGGCTGGGTCGAGGATCCCGACGGCATCGACTACACCGTGCTCGAGCACGTCTACAACAAGAAGCGCTCCGGCCACGACAAGGGCGTTACGCTCGCTATGTACGTTGACGAGAAGCCCAACGCCGTGTGGCACGAGGGCGACGGCCGCGGCGTGTGGCAGCTGCCCTGCGACATCGCGCTGCCCTGCGCTCGCGAGAACACGCTGCTGCTCGAGGACGCCCAGGCGCTCGTCGCCAACGGCTGCAAGGTGGTCGGCGAGGGCGCGAACATGCCCACGACCATCGAGGCCACGACCTACTTCCAGGAGAACGGCGTCGCCTTTATGCCCGGTAAGGCTGCCAACGCCGGCGGCGTGCTCGTGTCCGGCCTGGAGATGAGCCAGAACGCCGAGCATCTGTCCTGGACCTTCGAGGAGGTCGACGGCAAGCTCGAGCAGCTCATGCGCGGCATGTTCCACAACGTGGACGACACCGCCCGCGAGTACGGCCACGAGGGCAACTTCGTCATGGGCGCCAACATTGCCGGCTTCCTTAAGGTCGCCGACGCCATGATGGCCCAGGGCGTCTGCTAGCGCCATCCGGCCATAGCCACAGCCGCAGGGCACGTCCAAAGGACCCGGGGAGATCTTCTTCCCGGGTCCTTTTTCCTTACTGATAAGAGCTTGCCAAATTGATACTAACTAAATGTTAGTCAGGCTAACATACCATTTGTATATGCGCAGGTAGAGTGAGTAATGTTGCAGTCTGATTGATTGCGGCTTGCATTGCGAGACATGTCGGTATACTTGCAAAGACCTTTAAACGCGGTACGAGATACCGAAAAGGCGTCCATAGCGTCAGAACCTGACAGAGCCTTTCGGAGTGTCGTTGCAACGGTGCTCCGTTTTTTATGGGCTCTCAGCTCCGGCGGCCCTACGGGCGCACGCATGGAAAGGACGGTGTTGCTGTGAATCTGCTCGTCGATGGCGGCAGGCACCCCGAGGCGCTTCTCGCCTTGGAGGACGGGAGCTACTTCTTCGGTCGCTCCGCAGGTGCCGAGGGAGAGACCTTCGGTGAGGTCGTCTTCAATACCTCTATGGTGGGCTACCAGGAGATCGTGAGCGATCCCTCCTACGCCGGCCAGCTCGTCACCCTGACCTACCCGCAGGTGGGCAACTACGGCATCAACGAGATCGACATGCAGTCGCGCGAGCTCGCGCTTGCCGGCCTCATCGTCCACGACATGTGCTACCAGCCCAGCAACTGGCAGTCCGTGAAGTCCCTGCCGGGCTTCCTCGCCGAGCGCGGCATAGTGGCCATCGAGGACGTGGACACGCGCGCCCTCACCCTGCGCATCCGCGAGGGCGGCGCCATGAAGGCGGCCATCTCCACCACCGACCTCG
>CAJKEF010000139.1 GCA_905198825.1 uncultured Collinsella sp.
CGTTGGAGAAACTCTACCGAGTGCATGTTTCGCCGTATGCATTCGATACGTCGATGCCAGGCCACGGGCGGCTTGGGTCAATGTCGACAGGGTCTCTCCGACAAGGGATTCAGGAGGGAGTGAACAACATGGGTAATAAGCGAGTCGTAGCCGATTCTTCGCGCTGCATTGGGTGTCAAACCTGCATGGCGGCGTGTATCGAGGCGCACGACATCCCCGGTAACATCGCCGCGCCGCGCCTGCGCGTGACGCGTACGTACGAGATCTCCGCACCGGTGGCTTGCCATCACTGCGAGGATGCCCCGTGCGCGAAGGCCTGTCCTACGGGCGCCTTGTTCTTTGATCCAAAGAACCATCGCATCGGCGTCAACGAGGACAACTGCATCGGCTGCAAGAGCTGCGTCATGGCATGCCCCTTTGGCGCCGTGAGCGTGGCGACCACGCAGGTTCCGGTCTTGATGGGCGACGTGCGCGTGGGTTCGCAGACTAAGAGCTTCGTGCTCAAGTGCGACCTGTGCGTGGACCGTCCCGGCGGTCCGGCGTGTGCCGAGGCTTGTCCGACCAAGGGCCTCACCCTGGTAGACGAGGAGCGCCTGGCGGAGCTGACTGCCGAGCGTGCCCGCGCCGCCATCGAAAACGAGGCGTAGGCGGGCGGCCATACAAGCCCAACGATTGTCAAATAAGTACCGATTAATCGGTAGCAGAGAAAGGAAGGAGGGTGTCATGGAGAAGCATAAAGTGATCTGCCCGTATTGCGGCGCCGGTTGCCAGTTTAACCTCTTGGTCCAAAACGGCCAGGTCGTGGGTACCGAACCGCTCAACGGCATCACCAATCAGGGCGAGCTGTGCCTTAAGGGCATGAGCGGCTACGACTTCATCAACGACACCAAGATCTTGACTCCTCGCGTACTGCACCCGATGATCCGCCGCACTAAGGGCGCGGATCTTGAGCGCGTAAGCTGGGACGAGGCACTGGATTTCACCGCATCTAAGATGCAGGCCATAATTGACGAATATGGTCCTAACGCTGTCATGACCACCGGCTCTTCGCGAGGCGGCGGCAATGAGGCGAACTACGTCATGCAGAAGTTTACGCGTGCGTGCATCGGCACCCACAGCGTGGACAACTGCGCCCGTACTTGACACGGCCCTACTGTCCTCGGTCTGATGGACACGGTTGGTTCAGGTTGCATGTCATGCTCCATCCCCGGTATGGAGGATGCGGGCTGTATTTTCCTCTTCGGCTATAACCCTGCCGATTCGCACCCCATCGTCGCAAGGCGTATCGTGCGAGCCAAAGAAAAGGGTTGCAAGATCATCGTCGCCGATCCGCGCCATATCGAAACCGCGCGTATCGCCGATCTCTACCTTCCGATCAAGAACGGTTGCAACGTTGCGTTCCTCAACGCCTTTGCCAACTGTCTGGTCAACGATGGCCTCTACGACAAGGAATTCGTCGCCGAGCACACGAACGGCTTTGACGAGTGGTGGGAGACCATCAAGAACTACACTCCCGAATCCGTACAGGACATCACGGGTGTCGAGCCCGCGTTGATCCACCAAGCTGCCGAGATGTACGCCACGGCGAAGCCCTCTGCCATCATTGGCTGGGGTATGGGCGTATGCCAGCAGAAGCAGAACCTGAAGACGGTGCACACCATCGCCTCCATCGCCTGCGTTGCCGGCCAGATCGGCAAACCCAATTCCGGCCTCGCGCCCGTGCGCGGCCAGAATAACGTCCAGGGCTCCTGCGATATGGGCATGCTGCCCAACCTGTACCCTGGCTACCAGAAAGTCACCGACCCGGCTGTGCGTGCCAAGTTTGCCAAGGCTTGGGGCGTGCCCGAGGAAAAGCTCCCGCTCGAGGAGGGCTACAAGCTCACCGACCTGGGCCACCTGGTCGACGAGGGCAAGGTGCACTGCTTCTACAACTACGGCGAGGACCCGGTGCAGACCGAGCCCGATTCGGCCGGTATGCGCAAGACGCTCTCCGAGCTGGATCTGTTCATTTGCCAGGACATCTTTATGACGCAGACGACCATGCTCGCCGACGTTATCCTGCCCGCTACCTCTTGGGGCGAGCACGAGGGTGTCTTTACCGCGTCTGACCGTAGCTTCCAGCACTTTGACGCGGCCGTTCCGCCCAAGGGCGAGTGCCGTCACGACTGGGAGATCTTCGCGGACCTGTCTACGCGCATGGGCTATCCCATGCACTACGACAACACCGAGCAGATCTGGAACGAGTGCATTAGCCTGTGCCCCAACTTTGTGGGCGCGACCTACGAGAAGATGGCTCCCGAGGGCGGTTACGCCCAGTGGCCGGTCAAGAGCACCGATGTGAACGACCATGGTACGGCCGACATGTTCGCTGGTGGCAAGTTCACCACCAAGGACGGCCGCGCTAACCTGATGGCGCACGACTGGGAGGCGCCCTCCGAGCTTCCCGACGATGAGTACCCGCTCATTCTGTGCACCGTCCGCGAGGTCGGCCACTACAGCTGCCGATCGATGACCGGCAACTGCAAGACGCTGGCGCTGCTCGCCGACGAGCCCGGCTTTGTCCGCATGAATCCCGCGGACGCCCAGGCGCGCGGCATCAAGAACGGCGACATCGTCTCGATCCACAGCCGCCGCGGCCAGGTATACAGCCGCGCCGACGTGAGCGACCGTATCAACAAGGGCACGGTCTATATGACCTACCAGTGGTGGATCGGCAAGTGCAACGAGCTGACCATGCACAAGGTCGACCCGGTCTCGCATACGCCCGAGGACAAGTTCTCCGCCTGCCAGGTCGACGCTATCGCCGACCAGGTCTGGGCTGAGGGCGAGGTGGAGCGTCAGTACACCGAGCTCAAGCAGGCTCTGGTGGACGCTGCCGCTCCCCAGGACGTTGAGCCCGGCGCCGCCAAGTTCGACGACGAGACGCACGTAAATCAAATCGTGTAGTCCCGTTCTCGTTGGCTTTTTGGGCCGGGCGTCCCGTACGTTCGGGAGCCCGGCCCGTTATTTTGAAAGGAAGTGGGGATGAACCGCTTCATCGACATCAACCCGGAGAGGTGCATCGGCTGCGGAACATGCCAGTCCGCCTGTGCCGACGCTCACCGGATGCAGGGTCTTCAGGATACGCCGCGCCTGGCGCTCGTGAAGACCGGCGGTATTTCGGCCGCCCTTGCCTGCCACCATTGCGAGGGTGCCCCCTGCGCCGAGGTTTGCCCGGTGAATGCCATCGAGCACGATGGCGATCGCATCCACGTCAAGGAGCAGGAGTGCATCGGGTGCAGGCTGTGCGCCATCGCGTGCCCCTTCGGAGCCATCCATCCCGATGGCACGTCTATCGCCGGTGTCGCTGGCATGTGCGACCCGACGCCTTCGTATCCTAAGTCCCTGAGCAGCCTGCTTACGTGGGCTCCTGGCCAGTACACCTGTGCTGTCAAGTGCGACCTGTGCGCCTTCGATCCGGACGGCCCGCATTGTGTGGCGGCGTGCCCCACCAAGGCGCTGACCGTTATGGGCGGCGCGGCCGATCGCGAGCTCGACGAAGCCAAGCGCCTGCGCTCGATCGAAAACGGTCCGTCCGTCGACGTTACCGCTGTGGCCCAGGGCCTGTCCGAGAAAGCAGAAGGGAGCGTAAACAATGGATAGCATGACGCTGTTTATCGCATCGCTTGCCGTCTCGTGCATCGGTGCGCTCGCCTCGGTTCTGCTGATCAAGGCCGATAACGCCGCCAAGACCGCCGGCTGCCTGATCGGCGCCGTCGCGGCCGTGCTGTCGTTCATCGCGGGCCTCGAGGCCGTGCTTGGCGACGTTTCGTCCCTCAACACGGTCTTCTTTTTCCCGTTCGCCCGTCTCGAGCTCTTGCTCAACGGCCTTGCGGGCCTGATCGTGGTCCTCATCTCAATCCTCGCCTTTGCGGGCTTCATCTACGGTCTGTCCTACTTCGATGAGTACCCGGGCAAGGTCGGGCGCGCCGGTTTCTTCATGAACACCTTCGTCGCCTCGATGATGCTCGTCATCACCGCCGACAACGTGTTCTGGTTCCTGGTCGCCTTTGAGCTCATGTCGCTGACCTCGTACTTCCTGGTCGTGATCGAGGAGAACGAGAACTCCATCCATGGCGGTTGGCTCTACTTTGTGATCGCGCACGTGGGCTTTGTGCTCATCATGGCGAGCTTCCTCACCATGACCAACTTCGCCGGCGGCTCGTTTGCCTTTGCGGATTTCCGCGCTACGCAGTTTAGCCCCGCGGTCGCATCCGTGTGCTTCGTCCTCGCCTTCTTTGGCTTTGGCGCCAAGGCCGGTATCATCCCGCTGCACGGCTGGCTGCCCAAGGCACATCCCGAGGCGCCGTCCAACGTGTCGGCCCTCATGTCCGGCGGCATGATCAAGATCGGTATCTTCGGCATCCTCAAGGTTGGTCTCGACCTGCTCTCCGCCTCGGGCGTTCAGGTCTGGTGGGGCCTTATGGTCATGGTCTTCGGTGCGATCTC
>CAJKEF010000140.1 GCA_905198825.1 uncultured Collinsella sp.
CTCGCACGGCGGTGGTCTTGGAGTTGACCATGCCAATGGCGGCCTCGTCGGCGATGATGCCGGAGATGATTTCCGCCGGGGTGTCCCCGGGGATGCAAATCATGTCCAAGCCCACGCTGCACACGGCGGTCATGGCCTCCAGCTTGGTCAGGGTCAGACAGCCGGAGCGGGCGGCCTCAATCATGCCGGCGTCCTCGGTGACGGGGATAAAGGCGCCGGAAAGCCCGCCCACGCTGGAGCTGGCCATGACGCCGCCCTTCTTGACGGCATCGTTGAGCATGGCGAGCGCGCAGGTCGTGCCGGGGCCACCGCAGGTGCCCACGCCGATGATCTCGAGGATGCGCGCGACGGAGTCGCCGATGGCGGGCGTGGGAGCCAGCGACAGGTCGACAATGCCCTTCTCGACACCCAGGCGATGGGCAGCCTCGCGGCTCATGAGCTCGCCGGCACGGGTGATCTTAAAGGCGGTCTGCTTAATCTTCTCGGCGACTTCCATCATCGATGCGGAATCGGGCAGCGTCTCCAGGGCTGCGGCCATAACGCCGGGGCCCGAGACGCCAACGTTGATGACGGCGTCGGCCTCGCCACCGCCGTGGACGGCGCCCGCCATAAACGGGGAGTCCTCGACCATATTGGCAAAGCAGACAAACTTGGAAGCGCCGACGGAATCCTGGTCGGCCGTGAGCTTAGCGGCGTCGATGATGGTCTGCGCAGCCATGAGTACGGCGTCCATGTTGATGCCGGCACGCAGGCTGGCGACGTTGACGCTGGAGCAGACGCGGCTGGTGGTAGCGAGCGCCTGCGGAATGGACTGGATGACGCGGCGGTCGGCGTCGCCGATGCCCTTCTGGACGAGTGCGGAGAAGCCGCCCAGGTAATCGATGCCGAGCGTCTCGGCCGCGCGGTCGAGGGCATGCGCGATGGGGGTGAGGTCCTCATCCTTGCAGCACGCGGCGATCTGCGCCACCGGGGTGACGGAAACGCGCTTGTTGACGATGGGGATACCGTACTCGCGCTCGAGGTTCTCGGCGGTCTCGACCAGATGCTCAGCCGTGTGCGTCACGTGGTCGTAGATCTTCGTGCACATGCGGTCGAGGTTCTCGTCACCGCAACCCATGAGCGAAACACCCATGGTGATGGTCCTGATGTCGAGGTTCTGCTCCTCAACCATGCCGCGGGTTTCCGCGATTTCTGCGGGCGTGATCGCCATCCTTGCGCTCCTATCTGCCAAAACGAGCATAGTCTTATCTATTCTAACGTGCCGCACGTGCCAAGTGGCGCGTGCGGCACGTTTTGGTGCTCGGTTGTTTCCGTTGTGTTACTGCCCAAAGACCTCTTCGGCGATGCGCGCGCTTTCGGCGGCATCCTTGGCGTAGTAGTCCGCGCCGATCTGCTTGGCGTATTCGGGGGTGAGCACGGCGCCGCCCACGATGATCTTGACGCCCGGAACCTCGGCATGGAGCAACTTGATGGTCTCTTCCATGGCGACGACCGTGGTGGTCATAAGCGCCGAGAGGCCGACGAGCTTGATGTCACGCTCCCGCACGGTCTTGAGCACCTCTTGCGGGTCGACGTCGCGGCCTAGGTCAAAGACGGTGTAGCCGTAGTTATCGAGCAACATCTTGACGATTTTCTTACCGATGTCGTGGATGTCGCCCTTGACGGTGGCCACGCAGATTTTGCCCTTGTCGGCAATCTCGCCGGCGGGCATCAGTCGCTTGATGGTGTCGAAGCCCACGCGTGCGGCCTCGGCCGAGGCCATGAGCTGCGGCAAGAAGAACTTGCCCTGGTCAAAGAGGACTCCGACCTCGTCGAGGGCGGGGATAAAGTGATTGTTGATGAGGTCCATGGCGTCGTGGTCTGCCAGCAGACGCTCGGTCTCGGCAGCGATCTCGCCTTTGCGGCCCGAGACGACCATGCGACGAATCGGGTCGTCGTTGCCGTCGGTGCCGGCGGTGCCAGCAGCGGGCACAGTGTCGGTCGATGCGGCCTGAGCTGCTGCCGGGTTTGCGGCGATCTTGTACGGATCGGTCCAGCCGGCGTAGCGCTCGATGTATCCGGTCGAGCCCTCGTCCTCAACGCTCAGCACGCGATAGCTGTAGACGGTATCCATAAAGCGCTTGGAGCCCGGGTTTATGATGGGGGCATCGAGGCCCGCGCCAAAGGCGGCGGCCAAAAAGACCGAGCCCAGCAGCGGGCGGGCAGGCAGGCCAAAGCTGATGTTCGACACGCCGAGTGCACATTTGACGCCCAGACGCTCCTTGCACAGGGACATGGCGCGCAGGATCTGCTCGGCCTGGCGCTGATTGGTCGAGGCGGTCATGACCAGACAGTCGATGAGGATGCGGTCCGGTCCGATGCCGTAGCGCGCAGCCTCGGCCACGATGCGCTCAGCGATGGCGAAGCGAGCCTCGGCGGTATCGGGAATGCCGCCTTCGTCGAGCGTAAGGCCGACGACGTTGGTGCCGTAGTGGGCGACCAGCGGGAAGATCTCATCCATGATCTGCTGTTTGCCATTGACCGAGTTGATGATGGGCTTGCCGGCGTAGCGGCGCACGGCTGCCTCGACGGCTGCGGGGTCGGTGGAGTCGATCTGCAGCGGCAGCAGCGTGGAGCCCTGGAGCTGCTCGGTCGCCTGCTGGATGATCTTGACCTCGTCGATCTCGGGCAGGCCTACGTTGACGTCCAGGATGTCGGCGCCCTGTTCCTGCTGGCTGATGCCCTGGCTCACGACGTAGTCTAGGTCGCCGTCGCGCAGGGCCTGTTGCAGGCGCTTTTTGCCGGTGGGATTGATGCGCTCGCCGATGACGGCGATCTTGTGGCCGTCGCAGGGGAGGTCCACGACCGTCTGGGCGCTCGTGACCGACATACTGGGCTTGCGGTGACGCGGGCTGGGCGTGTGGTTGTCGATGAGGGTGCGAAGTGCCGCCATGTGCGTGGGCGTGGTGCCACAGCAGCCACCCACGACGCTCACGCCGTCCTCAATCATGCCGGCGACGGCCTCGGCGTATTCGGGTGCCTGGATGTCAAAGACGGTATTGCCGTCATCGTCCACGCGGGGCAGTCCCGCATTGGCCTGCACCATAACGGGCTTGTCGGTGACGGTGAGCATACGCGCGGCGAGTCCTCGGAGCTCGGCCGGGCCCTGGCTGCAGTTGATGCCCAGGACGTCGGCGCCGATGGCGTCGAGGGTGATGGCGGCGACCTCGGGGCTCGTTCCCAGGAAGGTACGGCCGTCTTCCTCAAAGGTCATGGTGGCAAAGACGGGCAGGTCGGAGTTCTCGCGGCAGGCGAGGACCGCCGCCTTGATCTCGGCAAGGTCGGTCATGGTCTCGATAATAAAGAGGTCCACACCCGCATCGACGCCGGCACGCACTTCCTCGGCAAAGAGGTCATAGGCCTCGTCGAAGCTCAGGGTGCCCAAGGGGCGAAGCAGCGCGCCGATGGGACCGATATCGCCGGCGACGTAGTGGGCGCCGGCCGCGCGGGCGCAGGCGACGGCGGAGGCAAAGACATCTGCCACGGTGGCGGCACCGTCGAGCTTGTGGGCGTTGGCACCAAAGGTGTTGGCGGTGATCACGTCGCAGCCGGCCTCGACGTACTGACGCTGAATATCGGTAATGACCTGGGGCTCCTCAAAGTTGAGCAGCTCGGGCAGGGCGCCAGCCTTCATGCCGGCCACCTGCAGCATGGTGCCCATGCCGCCGTCGAACAGCAGATGCCCCGTGCCCTCGATGGCGGCGCGCAGGCGATCGTCCTTAATGCGAAGGTCGCCGATCGTGCGCGTCTTGTATGCAGCGCCATTACGGCGTGCTGCATCAACGGGCGCCGCCAGCGCGGCGCCGTCCAGATCATGGGTGATAAGCGGAGTAAACATCGAGGGCTCCTAATGGCTGGAATAGCAGGTGGTGTGGGCGGCGCGGAAGCGGCAGTGCTCGCGCATGCGGCAGATATTGCAGGTAGGGCGGCTCTGGGCGTCGTGGACCTCGCCGTCAAACAGACCGATCACCGCGGTCACGCTTTTGGTGGGCATGAGCAGGCTGGTGGGTGTGACGGTAAGCCCGATGAGCCGCGTGGCGTTGAGCGCATTGACGATCGAGCGCTGGGCCGAGAGCGGGCAGTCGCCGTAGCCGGGACTAAAGCGCCAGTTGCCGGCGAGCCCATGAACGGCGGCGTCCGTCTTGACCTGCTGGTCCATTTGCTCAACGGCGGCTTCTACGTAAGCGGAGCACGCGGCGTCGAGCACGGCGCCCTCCAGGGGATGTTGGGCTCCCGTGGTGCGCAGGCGACGCTCAGCGTCCATGCCGAGGGTGCATGCCATGAGCGCGGCAAAGCGGGCATCTTTGAGATGTCGATAGATATCGCGACCTCGCAGCTCAACGTTGGTGCCGACCAAGCGAATGCAAGGCTCACTTTGTTCGTCCACGCCCGTGGCATCGACGGCAAACACGCGGCGCACGCCACGGGGCTCAATGTCCA
>CAJKEF010000141.1 GCA_905198825.1 uncultured Collinsella sp.
GCGATCTGTCGCTCAAGGTTGATAACGGCATGGACCGTCCACTCATGCGTTCCACGTCATTTGGCCTCGGAGTCTTTTCGAGCGTTATCTCGGTCGTGCTCGAGGTTATCGCTGCCATTCCCGTTATCGGTGTAGTGCTTTCGCTGGTGGAGGGCGTGGTAATTGGCGCCGCGGGCTCGTATTCTTATTACGGCTCTTATGCGCTCGAGGCTGCGCTGTTTGGCTCGCTTGGCCTGCTTGTCCTGGCGCTAATTGCCTCGGCGATTCTGGGTGTCTTCTTTAAGATGTTCGCCGACATTGCCGTGATGCACTTTGCGGTGACCGGTCGCGTCGAGAGCGCGTTTTCGCTCGATAAGGTCTGGGCGGCGTTTAAGCACAACAAGACCAAGCTGTTCTGTGCTTCGTTCCTTCCCGAGTTTTTGACGGGCCTGGTCGCCAACGTTGTCACATGGATCTTGACGGTCGTCTTTGGCGCCATTGCCTCTGTCGGTATGTATAGCTACTACTATCGTCCTACGGGTATTGAGGCAATTGTTACCGGCGGTGGCGTCACGCTCGCGCTGTTCTTGGTGCTGGTCGCTTTCGTCACCGTATTTCTTACGGTCTTTGGCAAGATGCTCAAGCACCGTGCCGTTGGCTATTGGGTTGCACGTTATGCAAGCGAGTGGGCCGACGAGGACAAGGACGACGTCCTGACTTTTGTATTGCCCTTCGAGAAGAAGTCCGCTCCCTCGGGTTACAGCGCTCCGGATGCCGAGCCCGCACCTGAGTCCGAGCCCAAGCCTGAGCCGGCACCTGCACCTGAGCCGGCGTCCGAGCCAAGCTCCGACGAGGAGCCTCAGGACGAGTAGCCACGCCGCCTGCTATTTGGGGACGGACTAGAAATAGCGCTTGACAAATGAGCGGGGGCGGACGTGTCGAAACGTCCGCCCCCGCTTTGACATCGCGATGCGGCTATGACTGCGAGATGCCAGCGAATCGATTACTCGTCGCGCTTCTCCTCGCGGCGTGCAGCAGCGCGTGCGTCGTGGATGCCCTTGATCGCGGCATGGCGAGCCGTTCGGGCATCATGGATGGCGTCGCGAGCCTCGGCGGTCGTCGCCTTGGCAGAGCGCAACTTGGCGGCCAAATCGGGGTTGGTTTCGGCGACCGCGGTAATCGCGGGGCCGTCGAGCTCCTCTTGCGTGGGCTCGGCCAAAAAGTCGATAGCATACTGGGCGGCCACCATGGAGCCCTTTGCCAGCACGGTCTCGTCAATCTTGTAAAAGCAGGAATGCTGGGCGTACGTGGCGCCAATCTTGGGGTTGCGCGTACCTACAAAGGCGAGCACGCCCGGTACACGGCGCAGGTACTCCGAAAAATCCTCGCCCGAGAGCGTGCCGCGGTAATGGCCTTGGCCGGCGGGGCCCAAGCACTTGATTACGGCCTGACGGCAGCGCTCGCTCGAGGCCGCGTCGTTTTCGACCTTGTAGTTGGCGATGGTGTAGTCGGTGAGCTCTGCCTCGGCGCCCAAGGCGGCCGCGGTATGCTCCACGATGCGGCGCATAAGCTCCGGCATTTCCTCGTGGGTCGAATCTCCGTAGGTGCGCACCGTGCCGGCGAGGTAGGCCGTGCCGGCGATAACGTTGCGCGCGGTTCCGCCATGCAGCTCGCCGACGGTGATGACAGCCGGCTCATAGGGGCTGATTTCGCGCGAAACGATGGTCTGCAGGGCATTGACGATCTCGGCGGCCACCATGACGGCGTCGTGGCCGCGTTGGGGCATGGCGCCATGGCACGAGGTGCCGCGGACATCAATGCGGAACCAGTCGGTATTGGCCATGCGCGGACCGGGCTCGCAGCTTACGGTGCCGGCGTCAACCTCGCTCCAGATATGCGCGGCGTAGGCACCATCGACGCCGTCGAGCACGCCCGTGCCGATCATGAGTTTCGCGCCCTGGCCGTTTTCCTCGCTGGGCTGGAAGACGATGCGGACTTCGCCGTGGATGTCGTCGGTCATATGGCGCAGAATCTGCAACGTGCCGAGCATCATGGCGATGTGGCAGTCATGGCCGCAGGCGTGCATGCAGCCCTCGTTGACGCTGGCGAACTCCTCGCCGGTCTGCTCGGTGACAGGCAGGGCGTCGATATCGGCGCGCAGCAGGATACGGCGGCGCGGCGTGCCGTCCTCGCGATAGGCATCCGGCGCGGTACCGCGAAGCGTTGCCACCAAGCCGGTCTTGAGCGGACGCTCGTAGGGGATATTCATGGCGTCGAGCTGGTTGGCGATGTCGGAAGTCGTGCGCTCCTCGGCGAGGCTCAGCTCCGGGTGCTTATGGAAGTGCCGGCGCTGCTTGATGATGTAGGGTTCAAACTCGGCGGCGATATCCTGGATGGCCGCGGTGACGTCGTCTGCCGCGCGAACCTCGGTTGCCGCCATAATCTGCTGTGCCTTGGTCTTCGTCATGGTCGATTTGCTCCTTGTTGGCTCGATCGCAAAATCGTACAGGCTCTCTCCAGTATGCCACCTGCCGCTAGGGCTGGTAAAGTTGCCGTTTGCCGCTTGGGGTTTTGTAACAAGAGTGGGGGAGTACACTCGGGGGTGTTGAATTTCCTGCCAGAGATGGGGATGCCCATGCAACATATCGATCGGATTATCCGCTCCAAGAACGTCTTTACCGCGCAAGACGGCATCGATACCACCCGCGAGCTGGCGATTGCCATCGCAGGCGACCGTATCGTCGCAGTCGGTGCGCCCGATGACGTGATCGCCGCCGTTCCCGCCGCCACGTCGGTTATCGATTACGGCGAGCAGTTTGTCTGCCCCGGTTTCCATGACGCTCATCTGCACTTCTTCCATACCTCGGTCGGTTCCTCGCCGTACATGCTCATGGATATGGGCACGTCCGAGGCTGCGCTGGTGCAGCACGCGCTCGAGTTTTCCCGGGACCTGCCCGACGACGCTTGGGTTGTGACGCAGGGCTGGCGCGACTACCGTTGGGACCCGCCCGAGCATCCTACCAAGGCGTCGCTCGATGCGGCATTCCCCGATCGTCCCTGCGTTATGTATTCGGGCGACGGGCATACGCTTTGGCTCAACAGCCGCGCACTCGAGGCGCTCGGCGTCACACGCGACAGCGAGCCGCCAGCGGGCGGCAGCTACGACAAGGATGCAAACGGCGAGCTTACGGGCATTGCTCACGAGGCGGCTGCCATGCAGCTGCTACCGCGCTGCCTTGAGTGGCTGGGCGAGGATCGCATCGCAAGCGCTTACGCCGATCAAATGAGGCGGATGGCCGAGCAGGGCATCACCTCGATATGCGATATGTCGCTCATGCCCATGCCGGGCTGCGACTTTATCCGCGACGACGTCTACGACAAACTGCAGGCAGCCGGCAAACTGGGCATCCGAGCCCATTTGTTTCCCACGCTGCTGGATGACCAATCGCGCTTGGAAGAGCTGCAGGTACGTTACGCGAACAACGCGCTGCTTTCGGCGCCAGGCTTTAAGCAGTTCTTCGACGGCGTGTCGAGCGAACACACGGCATATCTCACCGAGCCCTATACCAATCCGCGCTTCCCGGGCGACCAGGGCCGTCTGACGGTCCCGGCTGAGCGCATGCGCAAATTGGTTCTGGCGGCCGCGGAGCGTGGTCACACCGTGCGCATCCACGTCATCGGTGACGGTGCGATTCATGCCGCGCTGGATATCTTCGAGGAGGCCGCCGACCTGTACGGGCTGCCCCAGCACGGCCATAACACGCTCGAGCATCTGGAGAACCTCTTGCCCGAGGACATCGATCGTCCACGCAAGCTTAACGTCGTTGCCTCGAGCCAGCCCTGCCACATTACACTCGACCCGGGCGGCCCCGAGCGCGACCTGGGCTTGGAGCGCAGCCGCATCATGTGGCCGTTCGCAACCTATAAGCAGCGCGGCATTCGCCAAGCCTTCGGTACTGACAGCCCTATCACGCCCGTTACCAGCATGAACGTGCTCTACACGGCTATCACGCGCCAGGACCCCAAAAGCCACTGGCCCGAGGGCGGCTGGTTGCCGAGCGAGCGCATCGATGCGGCAACAGCCCTGCGCAACTACACCCTGGGCAGCGCCTATGCAGCGGGCGACGAGCAAAACCTCGGCAGCTTGGAGCCCGGCAAGTACGCCGACCTGGTAGTCCTGGACCAAAACCCGCTCACCGTTGACCCCCAAGACCTCCAGGCCACCAAGGTTCAGGCCACCTACCTAGCCGGCAACCTGATCTACGAGCACTAACCCCACATCCCACCCCTCAGTTGCGGTGAAATAGTCCCTAAAATCGGCCTTCAAGCCCAAAAACAGGAACTATTCCACCGCAACTTAAAAGAGCGCGTCCCAACAACGTGCCCCTATCTTGTGCATTCCATCCGCATCGCCATTTTGCTGCACTGACTTTTCTGAATGCCGGGACCGAATTAGTTAACCTGCCTCCCGTGTGGCTCCGGAGGGGCGGGGCAT
>CAJKEF010000142.1 GCA_905198825.1 uncultured Collinsella sp.
GTCGAGACCAACACCGATGACGCGGAGGGCGAGGCCGTTCGCACGGTGCCCGTTGCCCCCGAGCTGCACGATCTCGCTTACGCCCGTGAGCAGCTTGCCGCTATGCTTGGCCCGCAGTTGCAGGTGCCGCCAGCTTTTTCGGCCATCTCGGTCAACGGCGTGCGCGCCTATAAGGCTGCGCGCGAAGGTAACGCCGTTGAGTTGCCCCCGCGTCCGGTCGAGGTGTACTCCGCTGACCTGATTGCCGTGAGCGGCGAGGGCGACGTTTGCGTTTGGACCGTGGCGTTTTCGGTGAGTAAGGGCACCTATATCCGTGCGCTCGCTCGCGACCTGGGCCGTGCTTGCGATAGCGCCGCGCATATTTCTGCGCTGCGCCGCACGGCCTCCGGTGTTGTTTCCATTGGCGCCTGTCATGCGGTCGAGGAGCTTTCTCCCGAGTCCGCGGCTGGCTTTGCCCTGGATCCCATTGCGGCCCTGGGCGCCACACGTGTTGACTTGCCGGGCAATCTTGCCGACGACCTGCTCTGCGGCCGACGCATTCCCGTTGAGCGTGCGCTTGCCGATTTCGATGCCTCGAAGGCGCCGTTTGCGTTGGTGCTCGATGGGGGACTCAAGGCGCTCGCCCGCATTGAGGGTGGCCGCTTTGTCATGGAGCACGTATTTCCGCAGGCAATCGGCGGTGTTCGATGATGTTGTGCGCTCGCGAGCTCGCGCGTGTCTTTTTCGCGGGCGAGTCGGACGAGGCTCGCATCGTTACTGCCGATACGTTTGATGAGTGCGAGCACTTGGGTGCCGCATCGATCGCCATCGGCGTGTTCGACGGCGTGCACCGTGGACACCAGGAGCTCATCGAAGCGCTTGTCCGTGATGCCCGTGCCCATGGCTGTAAGGCGGTCGTGGTTACCTTCGATCCTGATCCGGACGTTGTGGTGAGCCTTTCGCCCGCTCAAAAATTGATGACGACGGCCGACCGTCTGCATGCCCTGGCTCAAACCGGGGTCGATGCGGTGGTGGCCGTTCCCTTTACGCCTGAGATTGCGGCGCTTGACCATGTTGGTTTTCTCTCGCTGGTGTCGCGCGTGGTTGACATTCGATCGATTCGCGTTGGCAGTGACTTTAGGCTGGGTCGTGGCGGAGCTTCTGGTGTTGTCGAGATGCGCGCCTGGGGTTCCGAGCACGGCGTTGACGTGTATGGTCACGACCTGCTTTGCGAGGGCGGTGAGGCCATTTGCGCCACCCGCATTCGCCATGAGCTGGGACAGGGCCATGTGGAGCTTGCTGCTGAGTTACTCGGCCGTCCGTATATGGTGCGCGGCGGTGTTATTCGCGGCCGTCACGAGGGTTCTGGCATGGGCTTTCCCACGGCAAACCTACAAGTTCTCGATGGTATTCAGGTGCCTGCGGACGGCGTGTATGAGGGTCTGGTGCTGGTCGATGATACCGTGTGGCCCTCTGCCGTGAACGTCGGCCTGCCGCCAACGTATGCTGACGATGCAGCATCTGCGCATCTCGAGGCTAATTTAATTGGTTATACGGGCGACCTTTACGGCGCTTCCGTTTCGCTGGCGTTTACGCGCTGGCTGCGCCCGTCGCGCGTGTTCGATTCGCTGGATGAGTTGATCGCGACCGTCGAGGGTAATATCGAAGATATTCGTCACAACTTGGGTGAGCAGGGGGTGAGCATCCGTGATTAGCGATGAAGAAAAAGACCAGGTACGCGCTGCGTCCGACCTAGTCGCCATCGTGCAGGAAACGGTTGAACTCAAGCCCCGCGGCCATGAATTTTGGGGTTGCTGCCCCTTCCATGGCGAAAAGACGCCGTCCTTCCACATTATTCCCGCCACGCAGGTGTGGCATTGCTTTGGCTGTGGCGAGGGTGGCGACGTCTTCACCTATATCATGAAGCGCGAGAACCTGAGCTTTCCCGAGTCGATTCGCTACCTGGCCGACCGTGCTGGCATTGAGCTGCACGATACCGGCGCCTATCGCGAGCGCGGCACCAAACGTGCCCGCATCTATGACCTGTGCGCCGAGACCGCCCAGTTCTACCACACCATGCTTATGCGCGGTAAGGACGGCCGTCCGCGCGAGTACTTTGCCAGCCGCGGTATGGGCGGCGACGTCTGCCGCCGCTACTGCCTGGGCTTTGCGCCGGGTCGCAACGCGCTGGTTTCGCATCTGTAGCAGGCGGGTTTTACCCCGCAGGAGATGATCGACGCCAACGTGGCCGTGAGCCGTGGGCGCGGGCAGCTTGCCGACCGTTTTTACGACCGTGTGATGTTTCCCATTTTTGACGAACAGGGTCATAACATCGCCTTTGGCGGGCGCATTATGGGCGACGGCCAGCCTAAGTACCTCAACACCGCCGAGACGAGCGTGTTCCATAAAAAGCGAAACCTCTACGGCTTTAACTGGGCCAAGGAGTTTATCGTCGCGCAGGATACCGCCATCGTGGTGGAGGGCTATACCGACTGCATCGCCTGCTTGGAGGCGGGGATCAAAAACGTTGTCGCCACGCTGGGCACGGCGCTGACGGAACATCACGTTAAGACACTCACCCGTTTTGCCAAGCGCATTGTATATATGTTCGATGGCGACGCCGCCGGTCAAAAGGCCGCTCGCCGCGCGATTCAGTTTATCGAGCAGGATTCTATGGACCTGCGCTGCGTGGTGCTGCCCGACGGTAACGATCCCATGGAGTTCATCACGGCGCATGGTGGCGAGGCACTGCAGGCGCGCATCGACGCTGCCGAGCCGCTCATGGACTTCGTGTACCGTTCGCTGCAGGAGTCGAGCGACATCACCACGCCGGGCGGTCGCGCCAAGGCGCTGGAGGACGCTCTCACGCTCATCTATCCGCTTCGTGACAGCTATATGATCGATACGTACTTTATCCAGATTGCCGACCTGTTGGGTTTGGATCTGGAGACCGTGCGTGCGAGTTCGGGCCGTGTGTTTCGCGATGTCGCCAAGCGCGAAGATGCGGAGCGCCGTCGCGAGCAAAACTATGAACGCCAGAGGGCGCAGGCCGAGCGGTCCGGTAGCGCGGGCGGTCGGGCGTCGAGTTCTCGCGATGCCGGTCGCGGTGCTTGGGAATCGGGCGCCACGCCGGCAGTAGCGGCGCCGGTCGAGGAAGAGCCGTACGACTACGTCCCGCTCGATGCCTACGGTGCCGCGCCTGCGGAGGTCGTCGACAATCTTCCGCCGATCGACGTGCCTGATGGTATGGGCGCTGTGCCTGTGGCTGACGGTTCGGGCGCACCGGCTGCGGCTGCGCCGATGGTTTTGACCGATCTAGAGCGCAAGTCCTTGGCAGGGGAGCGCGAGCTGTTGACGATGCTCACGAGCTACCCCGACCTGTTCCGCACGTATGCCGACCGCATCTGCTCCATCGAGTGGGTTGACCCACGTCACGAGTCCATCGCATGGGCCGTTCTGGCTACGCCGCCGGGAACCGATCCTGCAGCCTGCATGGATGCGGCGCGCTCAGTGTGTCCCGATGCGGCAACGCTTGTGAGTGCCGGGCGCATCTCGGCGACGAGCAAACACCCTACCGAGACGAACATTGTGTTCATGCTCGATACGCTCGAGCTCTACACCATCAAGCGCCGCATGCGTGCCGCACAGGCCAAGCTGCGCCAGGACCGTTCGCTCGATGATGAGGCCCGTCGTGCGCTGACCGTGCAGGCCGCGCAGGACTCGCAGCGTCAGCGCGAACTGCAAAAGTCGATCGGCGGCGTGGCGGACCCGTTCCGTTTGATCGGCCTGGAGGCCGCAGGCACCGAACAAGCCTAGATGTTGTGGTCAACCAGCGTATTCTCGCCTATATCCAGTCCTCTTTTTGGGTATAGACGTCAATGTGTGTGCTAAAGTATTGAGTCCTGTGGACTATGAAGGGAGAATCTGTGCCAAAAAAGACTGAGAGCACGGGTACTGGGCTGGAATCCTACGTTGCAAAGCTCATGGGCAACGGCTCAAACAGGACTTCGGTAACCGAGGACGAGATTCAGGTCGCCCTGAAGGATATCGATGTTTCTGACGAGCAGCTCACCGCGGTGTATTCCGCGCTGCGCAACAGCGGCATCCAGATTATCTCCGCGAGCGGAAACGACGACGCCCCCATGGACGTCGACGATGACGATAACGATAGCGATACCGACGATTTCGATGACGACGAGCACGATTCCGGCTCGCTCGACGATCACGAGCTTAAGATGGCCCGTCAGGCCGACGCCGAGATGGGTTCTTCTAAGAGCAAGAAGAAGCGCACCGTGCGCACGTCCCGTTCACGCTCGCGCGTGCGTGGCATCGATGCCTCCACGGTGATGCTGACCGGCGATCCGGTCCGTATGTACCTCAAGGAGATCGGCAAGGTCGACCTGCTCACGCCCGAGGAGGAGGTAACGCTCGCGGAGCGCATGCAGAAGGGCAGCGCCGCCGCCGAGCGCATCGCGGCAGAGGGCG
>CAJKEF010000143.1 GCA_905198825.1 uncultured Collinsella sp.
GTCGGAACATACGAGGACAACAGCGGCATCTCAACCATGCTTTTTACCGATGTTGAGCCGGGAAGCGTCTACGTCCTCATCTCGAACTTCGACCAGCACAAGAAAGAAGCCGAGGCACTCCTCAACTCCATCGAGTTCCCCGATGACATGGAAGAGGCAGTTTCCGAGGCACGCGAAGTCGAGATTTCGAGCATCGAGATCAAGTAGCCGAATCCCGCACACGCCCGCGTACACGCGCCCCAATAAAACAACGGGCACATCACCCCGGGGAGAGCCGGTAGCTCCAGCCCTCCCCTCTTTTGCGCCCGAACATATTGCCACTTAACGGCGCAAATCCGGCCCTCAGAATGGGACACATGGCCCACCCTAGCGAGCCGTCCACGCGTACAGTAAAGACAGGTAATCCATGGGCGGTTACAGATCGAGGAGGACACGACCATGAAAAAGAAGGCCTTTGCGATTCTCACCCTCTGCATCAGTCTCTTTGCCGCGGTTGCCCTGGTGGGTTGCGGCGGAAGCGGCGGCGCTACCGGCAGTGGCGGTGGCGGCGGCGCAGAAAAGCCAGCCGTGGATATGAGGACCGACTTCATTTGGTTTAAGGTCGAGGTTCCCGAGGGCGTCGAGATTACCGACGTCGCAGGCGACACCGCCGACAGGGCCCAGTTTAAGTTCACCGAGAGCGAGCACGCCAGCGATCGCTTCATCCCCGTCTTCGATCCTGACAAGAACGCCGACGAGCTGTTCGACTACGAGGCAAAGTGGAATGCCAGCTTTGAGTGGACCGAGAATGACCCCGTCAAGTACAACGGCAAGACTTGGCGCAACGCTTCCTATACACACTCGGGCGGCGTAACGACCGAGTACTTCACCGACGTTGAAGGCGGCAGCGTGTACGTGCGCATCGACAACGTCGAGGAGCACAAGGATGCCGTCGAGACCATGATGAAGTCCCTGGAATTTGCCGACGACATTGCCGAGGCCAAGACCGAGGCCATGGACGTCATGCTCGATGATATTGAGATCAAGCGCTAAGCGACTCGCGAGCGCAACGGGAAACACGGACGCAGTGCAAACAAGCGACGGTGCCCCAGCGTTTCGTACTAAGGGAGGGCCGGTAAACCGACCCTCCCTTTCTTATGCCGATAGCCGGCGAACGCGAGGGTGCCGGGCGGCAAAACCACCCCCAGCGCGGTAGCAGCACAAATAGACAAGCGCCCCAACGCGTCCGCCCGCCGATTTATAGCGCCGCGCAGACAATTAAGCCAACACGTTTAGACATCCGGGCAGTATAGTTAACAAAATGAGTGCATAACCGCACCCTGCGAACGGAGGAGTTATGACCGAACACCACGCCATCAGCCGTCGAGCGTTTACGCTGGGCCTAGGGCTTGCGGCGTTGTCACCACTTGCAAGCCTGCCTGAAACCGCAGCGCCGGGCATTCCCCTGCGAGCGGCATTTGCAGACAACACACCCGCACCGTCGGACAGCCTCGACAATTTCGTCATTCGCCTTCGCCCCGCGGGCTATTTTCGCACCGCGAGCGTCAACCAAGACGGCAACGTTCGCGGCAACGTCTGCCACCTGTTTAACGACGGCACGTCCAGCAAGCTCATCCTTGAGAACGTAACGACCAAGAATGACGATACAAACTGGTATGCTATCCGCACCTTGCTCAATTTCGAAGAGCATAAAAAGACGGGCTACAGCATTTGGTCGGTCGACGACGACTCTGACAAAGATGGAAAGGTCATCCACGTATGGGGCGGCGAGTATGACAACAAGCCCAGCCGCGCTTTTGCGTTCGAACGTCAATCAAACGGAACCTATATCATTCGAGACCGCACGGTCGAGAAAGAAACCGAGAAAAAAGACATTAAGTACCTGGCAATAGAATCGGACGGCAAAGACCAGGACAACAATAAGATCTGCCATAAGAGTAAGAGCATTCCGTGGGAGCTAGAACTTGTCGGTTACGACATGGGCAAGATCAATACCACAGTTAGAAGTATCGACTGGACCACGTATAGCAGCTACGTCGACGGGCCCTGTTGGATGAAATACGTCGACGACAACAAGTACCTCGACGAGCTGAGTATCCCGGGCACGCATGATTCGGGCACCTGCAGCGTGGACAACGACACCGAGCCCCAATCCTCACAAGCAAAGTGCCAGCAGGATTACATCCCGACGCAGTTGCTCGAAGGCATTCGCTATTTTGATATCCGACTCGGAAGGAACGACGAGAACGGCGACCCCGGTATCGACCATGGAAGATGCTACCTGCTCAAAAAAGACGGGGGCTTTATGCATCTCTCCGATGTCATCGGGTACTTCAAAACGTTTTTGAACGAAAACCCGTCAGAAGCGCTCATCATGCTTGCGTCACGAGGCAACGACGAGGCTACCGACGAAAGCGTTACGACGGCTTTCGCCAAGGTTATGCACGATAATCCCGATCTGTTCTACACGTCGAGCCGAATCCCCACACTGAACGAGGTGCGCGGAAAGATCGTCCTGCTGCGTCGATTTGGGCTCGCCGGCAACAGCGTAAGCGGCCACACGTGGGGCCTCGACCTCACCCAATGGGATGACAAGATCAAGGCGCATTCCGGGCAGTCGATGTGTCTCGTCCAAGACGCGCGGGGATTTGAAGCCATAGGGGAAACGGGCAATGAAGAGCCCTATTGCACCAAGGTATATGCCCAGGACAAGTACAAACTCACGGGAACCGACAAGCTCAGCTGGGTCGATAATGCGCTGAAGGAAACGACCGGGCGCACGTGCAACAAGGTGGACGTCGTGGACGATGCCGGGGCCGAGGTGCAAGTCCAGGAGCGTTGCTGGTCTATCAACTACACCAGCTGCACGGGCTTGTCGCACGGAGGCAATCCTTTTACCTCGGCACGAGTAGTCAACGAGCATCTGTACAAGAGCCCGTACATCAATCCCAGCGGCACCGAGGATACAAAGTCAGATTACCTCAAGCACATTGGCATCATCGCATCCGACTTTGTTGATGCGGCGCTGGCCCGGAGCATCTACCAGCGCAATTACAATTACGATACGAAGCACACGCAGTCGGCTTCGTGCTGCCTCCCGACCCGCATGCGCATGACGTACGGCGACTCGCTGAGCGATGCCTCGCTCCAAGATGGCAAGACCGTTGGCGAGGGCCATTTCCGCCTTGTCGACAGCAGCAACGTACTCAGCGTGACGGCTTCGGGCAACACGTTTGCCATCGAATACGTGGATGTCGACGCCCTGGGCAACGAGACCGTTACGGAGCTGCGGGGCTCCGTGCCCATCGATATCAATCCACGCGCGCTGACGCCCCATTTTGAGGGACTCGAAGGCCTTAAGGCCGGCGAAGACGTGCGCGCCAAGATTGCGGCATCACTCGAGGGCAAGCTCGAAACCGATGCCTGCACGGCCCAGCTCGAGTTTGTGCACGACGCGAACGGCGCTCCGGGAACGGCGATGGCCGAGGGCGAGGCATTTGCCGCGGGGACGTATTGGGTGCGTGCGAAAGGCCTGTTGGGCGACGCGGCGCAAAACTACACGCTTGCCACCGACGGAGCCGCAAGCTTTACTGTGATGACTTCGGGCAACGCGGGCGACACCGGCAACGGTACCGGCGGCGGCAACGGCAACGATGCCACCACGGACAGCGCCGACAAGAATGGTAAGGGCAACAAGGGCAAGGGCTCGGGCGGAAAACTCGCCGACACGGGCGACGGCTCCGGCATTGCCGCCGGGCTCGCTGCCGCCGCCGTAGCGACAACGGTCGCCGGCGCGGCAATGCTTGCCAACGACCGCGAAAACGCTGGGGACGGTAGCGAATAGGCAAGCCGGCCTTTTAGACACATCGACTCAATGGGGGGCGCAGGACACCGTTCTGTGCCCCCGATTTTTACCTTGGCCCAAACGCCGCCATAGGCTACATCACCATGTTCAGCGCGTTAACAAACTCCTGGGCCTTCGCACGGCTGCTCAGGCTAAAAACACAAGCAGTCAACAGCCTGTTACGCAGAAAAACATCGCGGCCCTTGATCCTGTTGACCCCCGTAATGTCCTTAAGATAGACAATCTCGGTGTGCTTGCCACCAAAAGTGCCCTTCTTGAGCACCTCAATACGGTTGGGGTAGATCTTGACGTCTTTATACCTACCCGAACCTTTGTCCTGGAATAGCAGCGTGTTATTGTCCATACGCGTCACTCCCGTGGGATTCGCTAAAACTGCCTCTATGGTCACATTTTAGTCACCGCAAGGCCCCATGCGAAGATGTCAGACAGCACAGCAATTCGTGTCCGCGCGAGGCTTTAAACTAAATGCGATAAAGACGCATTCCACAAAAGGAAAGTGGGGCGACAGTGATGGGCGAACTGGTAAACCGTGGAGAATCGGCAATCGTGCCCGAAGGTTTTTACAAGCAGGTCTCCTCGATTCTC
>CAJKEF010000144.1 GCA_905198825.1 uncultured Collinsella sp.
CGACGCCCGGAGTGTCATTCATATTGGGATGGCCCTGCAGGCGGCTGCCGATATGACGGAGCGTCTCGAGCTCCTCCTTGGGAAAGAACCCGCGTTCGGCGAGCACGGCATAGAGTGCCGGAGCGCAATGTCCCTTGGAGAGCACAAAGCGATCGCGCTCGGCGCGGCTCGGATTCGCCGGGTCGACATCCATTTCCTCAAAGTAGAGGTAGGTCATAATGTCGGCGGCGCCAAGCGATCCGCCCGGATGCCCCGACTTGGCGGCGTGGACACCCGTGACAATACCGCGGCGAACCTCATTGGCAATCTTGGCCAGTTCCTGATCGGTCATGGAGTTTCCTCTCTTGAGCACGCCGGCCCGGCATAACAAATGCTGGGCCGGCAGAACCATCGTTACTGTGCCTCGACGACCTTTTTCCAGTCGGCCTCGAACGAGGCAAGGCCCTGGTCGGTCAGCGGGTGATGCAGGCATTTCTTAAGAGCAGCCATGGGGACGGTCGCAATATCGGCACCGAGCAGCGCCGCCTGGGTCACGTGGTTGGGCGTGCGGACGGATGCGGTGATGATCTCGACGGTGTCGTCGACGTTCTTGCCAGTCCAGTCATAGTTCTTGATGCAGGTCACAACGTTGTCGAGCTGCGAAATACCGTCCTCGGCGATGTCGTCAAAGCGGCCGACGAACGGGCTGATGTAGCGGTCACCGGCGTTGGCGGCCATAAGGGCTTGCGTCGGCGAGAAGACGAGCGTCATGTTGACGCGCACGCCCGCATCGGCCAGAGCGCGGCAGGCGGCGAGGCCGGCCTCGCACACGGGGAGCTTGACCACAATGTTGGGAGCCAGAGCGGCAAGACGCTTGCCCTCCTCGATCATGCCCTCGGCAGTGGTCGCGGTGGACTCGGCGGACACGGGCAGCCCCTCGCAAAGCTCGGCGATCTTGAGCATGTGGGGCTCAAAGTCGGCCAGCTTGCCGCCGGTCTTAGCGTACAGGGACGGGTTGGTGGTGACGCCGGCAAGGCAGCCCCAGCTCTTGGCCTCGGCGATCTCGTCAAGGTTGGCGGTATCGATAAAGAACTTCATGGTGCAAACTCCTTCGGAGGAATCCAAAACTCAAAAAATAGGACAAAGGGGGCGTCCCTTTGTCCTATGTGCCGGGCCTGCGGCTGGGACATGCCCCAGGCCCGGCGTCGCGTAGGAAAAACTACCTAGTCCTCGAGGGCCTTCTCGATGCGGCTCGTGACGCCCTTGAGGTTAAGACCGACGACGTACTGCTTGATCGGGCGCTTGATGTGCTCGATCACAAAGCGCTTGCCGTCGATGTCCTGGGCAGCGAGGTTGCGATAGAGCTTCTCGACCTGCTCCTTGACCTCGGGATCGTTAAAGGCGTAGTGGCCGGAGACATCCAGGATCTTCAGGCTGAGCTCGTCGTCGGCCAGAATGTCGTCAACCTGCAGGTTGACATCGTCGCCGGTCATCCACTTGCGCCAGCGCTCGGTCTTGATAGCCTTGACCAGCAGCGTGTGATACAGGTCGGAGGGATCGTCGCACAGGCCGTTGTCGACCAGAATCTGCTCGGTAGCGCAGAGCTTGAGGTAAGCGCGGGTCTCCTCGGTGCCGTACTGAGGGGCAACATTGGAGGCCGTCACGTGAGCCGGGATGTGCTCGAGCAGCGTTGCGTCATCCAGATAGTCGGCGTTGTGCTCCTTCAGGCCCACGCCGTAGCGCTTAGCCATGTCGGCGAGCTCGCGGGCATTCTTAAAGTTGTAATGACCGACCTGCTCGGTCCAACGGGTGAGCGTACCGGTCTGGCCGACGATAAAGGTGGGCATGGGGCAGCCGCGCTTCTCGAGCTCGGGCTGCAGCTGAGAAATGAACTCCTCGTACTTATCGGTAGAGGTCAAGCCGCCATTGGTCTCCTCGGTACCGACCTCATAGGCAACCTCGGGCAGGTTATGCTCGCGACGGTACTGCTCAAGGTAGTCGATAAGATCGATCGTGCGGCGAAGCACCACGTCGAGCGGAATAACCTTGCCGATCTGATAGGGGTCCTTGGTGGGGTCGACCATCAGCAGGTCAAAGCCTGCCTCCATGTCGGCGACGAAGGACTTGCGGGCGAGCTCCATGGCCTCGTCCTCGGGCAGGTGGGCGTTACGCTCCTCGTCGCGCTGCCACGGGCCGCCGTGATCGCGGCACAGGTAGTACGGACCGGTGTAACCCACCTCGTCGGCAACCTTCTTGATGTCGGCGGCAAAGCGCGTCTGGTCCCAACCGTTGACGTAACCGGCGCCCATCTCGTCCATATCGACCTGGTTGCGGCTGGCGATAAACATGGGCGGGAAATCCTCGTCCTTGGCAAGCTCGAACACGGCCTGAATCAGGTTGGGGCTCATGGGGCCAATACCGACCATGGTTGCGTGATCGCCGCTATCCTGCAGCTTGAGCATGCCCTGAACGGCCTGGCGGATGGTGAGGTTGGACATTTTGTTCTCCTTCTCCAGAGGATTTTTGACAAAAGTTCCCTGGGACCCAGATGTGGGCCCTATCAGTACGGATGGATTTTGTTGTGTAGGGGCGGTTGTGCGGAGTCAAATCCATCCCTCCGCACAACCGGAGTCCTTAAAGGTTTACTTGGCCTGCTTGTCGAGCGTGGGCTTCATGGCAATCAGGATTGCAGCGGCGACCACGGCGCCAATCACGATGTCCAGGCAGAACAGCGCGACGTTGTTGGTGGCAAGGGCGACGATAAAGCCACCGTGCGGGACGTAGCAATCGATGCCCTGGAAGGCGGCAAGCGCCGCACCCACGGCAGAGCCGATGCAAATGCCGGGAAGGGTGTGACCGAGGTCCTTGACCGCGAAGGGGATAGCGCCCTCGGTAATACCGATGCAGCCCATGAACAGCGCGGAGATGCCCATCTGGCGGTCGGCGTCATCGAACTTGTTCTTGGCGATGAGCGCAGCGAGGCCACAGGCGATCGGGGGAACGGCGACGGCGACGCGGAACATACCATTAGGACCGTAGATGCCGGAGGCCATGATGGCCATAGTGAAGGTCGAGGCGGTCTTGTTGATGGGGCCGCCCATATCGAAGGCGGTCATAACGCCAATGACCAGACCCAGGACAACCGCGGAGCCGCCCTGCAGACTGCCGAGCACGCCGGTAAGCCAGTCCATCACAAAGCCAAGCGGCGTGGCCAGGATGTAGATATAGGCCATGCCCAGGACAAGCGAGGTCAGAATCGGGATGATCAGGATGGGCATGATGGTCTGGATGGTGTTGTTGACCTTCCAGGTCTTCATCCAGCGGACAAAGTAGCCGCAGATAACCGCCATGATCATGGCGCCCAAGAAGCCGGTCGAAACGCTGTTGCCGTTAGGGGTAACGACTGCGTTGTTGACCAGGTAACCCAGGACAAAACCGGGGGCGAGCGCGGGCTTGCCAGCCATCGAGTAGGAGATGTAAGCCGCAAGCACCGGGATCATCATGGAGATGCCGGCCATGCCGATGGTGTTAAGACTCACCATCAGCGGGTTCGTAACCTCCATGCCGTTGGCGCCGGCGGTACCGGATGCCAGCGAGAAGGCGAGAAACACGCCGCCGATAACGACGATGGGGATAAAATAGGAAACGCCAGTATTGAATGCATTGAGCAGCGTCTTACCAGGATCGGCAAAGATAGACTGCTTGGACGCCGGTGTCGGGGCCTGCGGGGCAGCGGAGACGGCCTTCTTCTCTGCCTTGGCCTCGGCCTTGGGCGCGTCAACGGCGCCGCCCGTCGCCTTGATAATCTCAACGGCCTGGTCAATGATCTTCACCGGATCGGCGATTACATCCGAGGTGCCGACCTTCAGGAACTTTCCCTCGGCCATCTTCTGCTCAAAACGATCCTCGTTCTCGACGCCCACGTCGACGGACTCGAGCACCAGGTCGGCGGAATCCACGTCTTCCTGCGTCAGCTCGTTCTCGATACCCAGGCCACCCTGAGCCTCGACTTTGCACTCGATGCCGCGGGCGGCGCATTCATCCTGAATCGCCTTCTGGGCCATATACGTGTGGGCGATACCCACGGTACAGGCGGCAACGCCTACGATCTTCATTGCTTCCCTCTTTTCATAGAGTTGCGTGCGCAAGACACCGTTTGCGGAGGCCTCCGGAGCATCCCCTGCCGTTTGGACTTGCTGTCTTTTCGACAAGACCAATATAGGTGCTCGTTTTTCTTAATGCCAGCTTATTTCGGTAAACGCGCAGGTCAGAGCGTTGGTTATGCGATTTAGTTATGCGTTTAACCAAAAATGAATCCTGCGATTTTACCCTCGATTTCAAAAGTCAAGAAGTATTTGATTTTCTCGGTAGACGGCAGATGCGCATGCCGGTCACAAATTTCAACCCCACCCGTATACCGCATTT
>CAJKEF010000145.1 GCA_905198825.1 uncultured Collinsella sp.
GCGCCGAGCCACGGTCAGCAGCATGGTGCGGCAAACGCTTCCCAACGCCCGAACCAACAGCGACAGCAGCGTCAGCAACGTCAGCAGCGCCAGGCAAACGGCAATGCGCCCAAGCAGCCACCCACGCACGCTCGAGGCGATCATGGTCCCGCGCGCAAGTCCGCCGGCAACAATAAGTCAGGTAAAAAGACGACGCTCTTTGTCGTCTTGGGTCTTATCGTCATTGTATATATCGTAGGCGTCGTAGCGTTTTCGCAGGTAGCCTACCCCAACACCACCATCGCCGGCGTCGACGTCTCGTTCTCCAACGCTTCGTCTGCCGCCACCAAGGTCAACTCGGCATGGAAGCACTATAAGCTCACCGTGACAGGCGATGACTTTAGCTGGACCTATCAACCCGAGTCCGATGAACCCATCGTCGACGGCGAAGCTGCCGCAAAAGAAATCATCAGCCACAACGAAGCCTTTGTATGGCCGGTCCGCCTTGTGGGATCCTTAAGCGGCAAGGCCAAAACAACCGCTACCTCCAACGAAGTCGATCTTGATCAAGACGTCGACCTATCCATGCTCTCCGACACCTTTGACCAAAAGAAGTTTGAGAAGGATCTGGGCGCCGCCATCGACGAGTTTAACGAGGGGCGTTCGGGCACGTTCGAGGCCAATAGCTCCTATGACGAGCAAGCGGGCAAGTTTACCATCGAGAAGGCGCGCTCCAACGAAAAACTCAACCGCGAGCATGTCATTAAGTTTGCCGAGCTCGAGCTTGCCTCGCTGGCCGAGACCGTAGATCTTTCCAAGCTCGGCAACGATGCCTATGAGCCGCTCAATGGAACGCTGACCGATGATCAGATTCAGGCCGCATGCGATGCCGCCAACAACTTCCTGGGCGTCAACGTGACCCTCAAGCTCAACGGCGAGGATGCCGGCAAGGTCGACGGCAGCTCCGTGTTGCAGTGGATCAGCTTTGCCGATCCGGCCAACCCCACGCTCAATACGTCGCAGATCAGCAGCTGGGCAGCCGAGCTCGCCAACGGCTTTAATACCGTGGGCTCCACTCGCTGGTGGACGCGCGCCGATGGCAAGCAGTGCGCCGTCGAAGGCGGTGACTTTGGTTGGTCCATCGACAGCAGCTCGCTCGCCAAACAGGTCGAGGACGCCATTAACAACAAGCAAACCGGCGAAATCGAGATCAAGTACTCCCAGAAGGCCGACACCTTTACCGCCAAGGGCGAGCCCGATTGGAAGGCGTATATCGACGTCGACCTGTCCGAGCAGCACGCGCGCTACTATGACGAGAACGGTAATATCGTTTGGGAGGCCAACTTTATTTCCGGCAAACCGGGCGAAGACGCCACCCCCGAGGGCGTATGGCAGATCAACAGCAACGACGGCGCCACCAAGCTTATCGGCGCCAAGGACCCCAAGACCGGTAAGCCCAAATACGAGAGCCCGGTGAGCTACTGGATGCCGTTTGAGGGCAACATGATCGGCTTCCACGACGCCACCTGGCAAAACGACAAGAGCTTCGATAATGCCGAGTCCTATAAGTGGTGCGGTAGCCACGGCTGCATCAATCTGCGCCTGGCCGATGCAAAGGCACTGCACGACTGCATCAAAGTCGGCCTGTGCGTGGTTGTTCACTCGTAGTGCAACGCACACATCCCTACAACGTGGAGCTGCTGCGACCAATCTAACAGTTCCGAAAGAAACCATCCTATGCGCCCGCCCCAACCGGTGGGCGCATATACTTATCGAGGTACTTTCTATAAAGGAGACGCTATGCCGAATGTCCCCACGATCACCCCGGGCCCGGATGATACCGAGCACACGCCCGAAGATGCCACCGAAACGATTCCTCTGATTACAAACGCACACACCGACAAGCAGAGCGGACGCACGAACGATGCGACCGAGATATCCGATGAAGAGGCATATGCCAAGCTCAAGGCAAAACGTGCCGAACGTCGACGCAAAAAGCTGATTCGACGCGGTATTGCCGCCGGCGTCGTGGGTGCCATCGCGCTCATTGCCATTGTCGCAACCCTGGTTATCAATGCGCAGCCTCAGGGCGCTAGCGGGCCTGTGACCGACATGGTGACCGAGGGCACGTTTACCACAACGGTCGAGGCGAAAGGCCAGCTCAAACCCATTTCGTCCTCAGTGGTCTCCCCTTCTGTCGACGGCACGGTCGATTCGATCAACGTGCAGGCAGGCCAATCCGTCAACGAGGGCGACGTGCTTATGACCATTAAAAACGACGAGCTCGATCGCAACGTTGCCGAGGCGCAGCGTGCAGTTACAGCCGCTCAGGAAGACCTCTCCAACGCGCAGAAAGCCGCAGCCGCCGCGCAGGCCACCCCAACGACGGACGTCGATGGAGCTTCCACAGCGACTGGCGTCTCCGCCGCATCAGCGGACACGAACGCCGTATCGGCCGCGCAGCGCAGCCTCGCATCGGCCCAGGCAAACCTCGATCAGGCGAACGCCAAGGCCGCCAGCCGTACGGTCACGGCCCCGAGCTCGGGTAGTATCGTGGAGCTCAACGCCAAGGTGGGCGCCACGGTAACAGGCGGCATGATCATGGGCGAAAGCGATACGAGCGGTGGCAAGCAGTGCATGCAGATCGCCGACCTGTCCAAGATGAAGGTGACCGTGCAGGTGGGCGAAAAGGACATCGCCAAGATCGCCGTTGGGCAGAGCGCCAACGTCACGTACCCCGCGTTTCCCGATATCGTGAGCCAGGGAACCGTCACGGCTATCGCGTCGGTGGCAAACTCCGACGCCGCCAACGGCGGCAGCGTGACCTTTAACGTCGACATCCTCATCGACGCGCCCGACGCGCGCCTGAAGCCGGGCATGACGGCCGAGGTCTCGGTGGTGACCGAGCAGCTCGACGACGTGGTGATGGTGCCGACGATGGCGCTCATGACCGAAGACGGCGAACACTATTACGTCAACGTGGCAACCGATGACGAGGGCAAGCAAACCCATCGCGTGAAGGTGGCCGTCGTGACGCAAAACGACAACGAAGCCGTAGTCGGAAAGACGCAGGTCAAGCGTGACGACCAGGGCAACGAGATCAACCCCAACGTGCCGGTTACCAAGTTGCGCGATGGCGACACCCTCGTCATGGAAACCGGAGCGGACGCAACGGCTGACGGCGGCTACAGCGCGGATTCGAGCAGTATGTCTGCCGATGAGGACATGTAATGCGTCCCGTTATCGACATCCGCAACGTGCACCGCATCTTTGAGAGCGAGGCCGGTTGCGCTCACATTCTGCACAATGTGAGCCTGGCGGTGGACCCCGGTGAGTTCGTCGCCATCACCGGCCCCTCGGGCTCAGGCAAGTCGACGCTCATGAACATCCTGGGTTGCTTGGACAAACCGACGGCGGGCGACTATTACCTGCAGGGCCTCAATGTCGCCGAACTCGACGATGATGAGCTCACCGAGGTGCGTGCGCTGAGCATCGGCTTTGTCTTTCAGAGTTTCAACCTGCTGCCGCGTCTGTCGGTTATCGAAAACGTCATGCTGCCGCTGTCCTACACCAATGTGCCGCGCAACCAGCGCGAGATGCGCGCCGTGCACGCACTGCAAGCCGTCACGCTACCGGTCGACCATTGGGACCACCGCATATCAGAACTCTCTGGTGGACAGATGCAGCGCGTTGCCATCGCGCGCGCCCTCGTCAACGATCCGCCCATCATCCTGGCCGACGAGCCCACGGGAAACCTAGACTCGACAACCGGGGCACTCGTCATGGAAACCTTCCATAAGCTCCAAGAACGAGGCAAGACCATCGTACTCATCACGCACGACCCGGGCATTGCTGCCGAGGCCGACCGTGCCGTGACTATCCGCGACGGGCGAATCCATGACGGCGCATATATCGCACATTCGCCGAATACGCTACGCGGAGCCGTCAACAACCTACCCGCGATTTGCGCACCTTCTACACCGCCGAAAGGAGCAGAGGCATGAGCACCCGCGATCTTGTCCAAGAAGCCCTGCACTCGCTCGAGGCCAACAAGGGACGTAGCCTGCTCACCATCCTGGGCATCGTCATTGGCATCGCCTCGGTCATAGCCATGACCTCGCTCATCGGCGGCATCCAAAACAGCTTGGTCAACAGCTTGGGCCTCAATGCGGCCCGCATGGTGCAGATCTACTCGTCCCAAGAGCTCACCGATTCGGATGTCGAGAAGCTGCGCAAGACGATGCCGCAAATCGAGCAGATCGGCATCGTCGACAGCGCCTATTCCGAGTACAAAGTTGGGGATAAGAGCTATACCGTCATGGCCCAAGGTGTCGATAGTGACATGCTCGATGCCGTGGGCGCCAGCAAGATCGTTGCCGGTCGCACCTATAACGACATCG
>CAJKEF010000146.1 GCA_905198825.1 uncultured Collinsella sp.
GGGACTGAACGGACAGATGCATATGCCGAGCAAAATCGAAAAGAAGCAAAAGGCCGCCAAGCTGCGCAAGCCGCCGCGCGACTTCTCGTACACGCAAAACCGAGAGCTCAGCTGGCTGCGCTTTGACAACCGCGTGCTTGACGAAGCCTTCGACGAGACCGTTCCGCTGTTCGAGCGTCTAAAGTTCGTGTCGATTTTCGAGTCTAACCTCGACGAGTTTCTCATGGTGCGTGTGGGCGGCCTGTCCGATCTGGCAGAGCTCAAAAAACAGCCTGTCGACAACAAGAGCAATATGACCGCCTCCGAACAGGTCGAAGCCGTCATGGAAGAGCTGCCCGGGCTCCTTACCCGTTGGGAGTCCATCTTTAAGAGCATCGAGGGCAAGCTCGATACCTTGGGCGTTCACCGCGCCCGCATCGATTCGCTTACGCCCGAGGAGCGCACCTTCGTAACCCGCTACTTCCAAGCCTACGTGTCGCCGGTCATCTCGCCGTTGGTCATTGACCCGCGCCACCCCTTCCCCAACCTGCGCAACGGCGCACTCTATCTGGCTTGTGGCCTGGACGGCGTCACCGACGAGGAGAGCCTACTGGGCCTGATCGAGATTCCCGCCTCGATGAACCGCGTGGTCGAAATCCCCTCGCCCACCGGCACCTACTCCTACATCTTGCTCGAGGACGTCATCCTCGCGTGCCTGGATAGCTGCTTTGGCTCCTATAAGCCGCTGGATCGCGCGTTGATCCGCGTCACCCGTAATGCCGATATCGACCCGGACGGCGAGGGCGTCGAGGAGGAAGAGGATTACCGCCAGCACATGAAGCGCATCCTCAAGAAGCGCCTGCGCCTGCAGCCGGTAGTGCTCGCCGTCTCGGGCTCACTCGAAAAAGCAACGCTCAAGACTATCCGTAAGGCGCTCGAGCTCTCGCGTCGCTCGGTCTTTACCTGCGATATCCCGCTCAACCTGGGCTATGTCTTTGGCATTGAGGGCAAGATTCCCGAGCACCTGCGCAACGAGCTGCTCTTTACGCCGTTTAAGCCGCAGCCCAACCCCACCATCGATATGACCCGCTCCATCCGCGAGCAGGTGCTGCAGCACGACAAGCTGCTCTTTTACCCTTACGAGGCCATGAACCCCTTCCTGGATCTGGTGCACGAGGCCGCCTACGACCCCGAGTGCATCTCACTGCGCATCACGCTCTACCGTGTGGCCAAGCAGAGCCGCCTGTGCGAGTCGCTGATCGATGCCGCCGAAAACGGCAAAGAGGTCACGGTTCTCATGGAGCTCCGCGCCCGCTTCGACGAGCAGAACAACATCGAGTGGGCCGAGCGTCTGGAAGAGGCAGGCTGCACCGTCATCTACGGCTCCGAGGGCTTTAAGTGCCACTCCAAGATCTGCCAGCTCACCTATCGCGAGGGCATGGCGCTTACCCGTCTGACGCTTTTGGGTACCGGCAACTTTAACGAGAAGACGGCCAAGCTCTACAGCGACTTTATGCTCATGACCGCCCATCCCGGTATCGGCGAGGACGCCAACCTGTTCTTCCGCAACCTGTCGCTGGGCAACCTGCGCGGCGATTACCGCTTCCTGGGCGTGGCGCCGGTCGGCCTGAAGCCGCTCATCATGCGCGGCCTGGATCGCGAGATCCAGCGCGCCCTCGTTGGCGAGCCCGCCCGTGTGTTCTTTAAGCTCAACTCGCTCACCGACCGCGAGGTCATCGACAAGATCGCTGAGGCATCGTGCGCAGGAGTCCGCGTGGACATGATCATCCGCGGCATCTCGTGCCTCAAGCCGGGCGTTCCGGGCAAGACCGAGAATGTGCATGTCCGTTCTATCGTCGGACGCTTTTTGGAGCATGCGCGCGTTTACGCCTTTGGCGTGGACTCGGACATGATCTATCTGAGCTCGGCCGACATGATGACGCGCAACACCGAGCACCGCGTGGAGATCGCCTTCCCCGTGCTCGACCCCACCTGTCGCGCCCTGGTGCACGAGTACATGGGCATGCAGCTGCGCGACAACGTGAAGGCCCGCAGCCTCACGAGCGACGGTACCTGGGTCCCCGTGGAGCGTGCAGAGGGTGAGAAACCCTTCAACTCGCAGGAAGCCCTGCTGGAGCGTGCCTACCGCAACGCCGAGGCCGCCGCGCAGCAGCGTGCACAGGAGAAGGAACGCGTAGCCGAGGAGGCTATTCAGGCCGAGGTTGAACATAGGGCAGTTGCCAAACCGGAAACGGTTGCCGCTCCCCCGGTGAATGAGCCCGAGGCTGCCGCAGAGCCCGCCGTGGAGAAAGCGCCCGAGGTTCAGAAGGTCCAGGCAACCGTCATTGAACCTGAGCCTGCACCTGCACCTCGGCCCGAGCCGCAGGTCACCAAACCCGCACCCGAGACGAGCGCCCGTCGCGATAGGCCCGCCGGCAAGACTAAGGCCATCGAGCGCCATCGCCCCGGTCGCGTGCGCATGGGCCTGGGTCTGATCGGCCTGGGTCTTAAGACGCTCATTACCGGCAAGACGAAATAGACGTTTGTAGAAGCGCCCCGTATTTGAGGAATGCCCCAGATACGGGGCGCTTTTCCCTGCTACCATGGTTGCGGACAACACCGCGAATGACAGGCAGGGATATGAAGCTCACTATAGAATCGATGACCTACGGCGCCGACGGGCTGGCGCACGCCGACAACGGTAAAGCCGTCTTTGTGCAGGGCGCCGTGGCAGGCGACACCGTCGAGGCCGAGGTCGTACAGGATGGCAAGTCGTTCATGCGCGCCCGCACCACCGAGATTCTGGAGCCAAGCCCCGATCGCATTCAGCCTCCCTGCCCCTTCGTGGGCATCTGCGGCGGCTGCTCGTGGGGCAATCTCTCACGCACGGCACAACTCGCCGCCAAGGAGCAAAACCTGCGCTCCACGCTCGAGCGCATCGGCAAGTTCGCTCCTGAGCAGGTCGATGAGCTCGTGCAGCCCATCCGCCACACCAAGGACGACTGGGGCTACCGCAATAAAATCGAGCTCGAACCGACCGTCGTCAACGGTCGCGTGCGCCTTGGCATGCACGGCGTCGATCCCAGCAAAATCGTGACCGTCGATTCGTGTCCGTTGTTCGACAAACGCTTCCCTAAGGCACTCAAATCGGTCGTCGGCGCGCTCAACTATCTGAGCGGCAGCCACGATCTGGGCCTTGAGCGCGTGGGCATTCGTGCCTCGCGTCGCACCAAGGCGCTCGAGGTCGCACTCTGGACGCCCACGGGTTCCTTCCCGCGCTCGCAGGTCTCCCGCGTGCTGGCGGACGCCGCTCATCCCACGAGCGTGGTGCGTGTGATGAGCAAGGGCGAAAAGAAAGCCCTCCGTGTCTCCAAAGTCGAGATGCTCGCCGGCGAGGGCTCGTGGACTGAGAACATCGCCGAGGGCCAGATGCGCCTGTCTGCTCCGTCGTTCTTCCAAGTCAATACCAAGGGCGCCGAGATTCTGATCGAGCTCGTTATGGACGCCCTCGACCCGCAGGAAGACGAGCTAGCCGTGGACCTGTACTGCGGTGCCGGCACCTTTACCCTGCCGCTCGCTCGCCGCTGCGATTTTGTCGCCGCCGTCGAAGCCTACGGCCCGGCCGTGCGCGACCTGCGTCGCAACCTGGAGATCAACAAGCTCGATAACGTCGACGTCATCGGCGGCGACGCGGTGCGCGAGTTCCCCGATCAGGACGCCGATGTCCTAGTAGTCGATCCGCCACGCGCGGGCCTCGCGCCCGAGGCGATCGACCTTATCGCCAGCACGAGCGCCCGTGATGTCGCCTACGTGAGCTGCGACCCTGCCACCCTGGCACGCGACCTCAAGCGCTTTGTCGAGGAGGGCACCTTCTCCCCCGTCAAGATCACACCGGTCGACCTGTTCCCGCAAACCTTCCACTGCGAAACCGTCGTCCACCTCAAGCGCAACTAGACTGTTTGCCCAAGACCACGCCCGATGATTTTTCTGGGACGGGGATTAAATAATCAATTTGTACCGAATGATTATTTAATCCCCGTCCCTTTTTAAACATTGGGAAATCGAGCGTGGCAAGCGCATGTCTTCGGGGTATAAGACGGCTAATTGTATGCCGCCCTATGAAAGGAACCCTTATGCCCAGCGTTGCCGTTCTTGCCGCCGATGGCTTCGAAACGATTGAATGCCTGACCATGGTCGATGTCATGCGTCGCGGCGGCGTGCGCGCCACGCTCGTCTCGATCATGCCCACACGCGAGGTCGTGAGCTCGCTGCAGATTCCCGTGACCTGCGATGCCCTCTTTGACGAGATCAACTTTGACGAGTACGACTGCGTCGTGCTGCCCGGCGGCCTGCCCGGTGCCACCAACCTGCGCGCCGACCAGCGCGTCTGCGACGTAG
>CAJKEF010000147.1 GCA_905198825.1 uncultured Collinsella sp.
TCTCAAGTTTTGTTCGCCATTGTCGACGAGGTGCGCCCGGGGACCAGCGAGCAGTGCCGGAGCGCCTCCAAGGAGGAGCTCTCGCAGACCGAGAACACGCAGCCGTGCGTGTTCGTTCACGACCTGGCAGCGGCTGCCGCTCTGCGTGAGCGCGGCGTGGTGCCTGCCGCCTGTGCGGGATTCTCGCTGGGCGAGGTCGCCGCGCTCACCTTTGCGGGGGCATTCGATACGCGAGCGGGCTTTGAGCTCGTGTGCGAGCGCGCGGCGCTGATGGCCGCGGCTGCCGAGCGCCATCCGGGCGGCATGCGCGCCGTCATCAAGCTCGATGCGGTGCAAGTCGAGGGCCTGGCAAAACAGGCCGGCGAGGACTGCTGGCCGGTCAACTACAACAGTCCGCAGCAGACGGTTGTGGCCGGAGCGTCCGAGGCGCTGCAGGAGCTCGACGTCCTAGTAAAAGAGGCTGGCGGCCGCGCTATGAAAGTCGCGGTGTCGGGTGCATTCCATAGCCCCTATATGGCAGAGGCGACTGAGGGGCTGGCGACGTATATCCAAGCCGGCCACGCGCCGTCTCCGCTGCTGATTCCGGTCATGGCAAACATGACGGCGGCGCCCTATCCGGCGGACCCGCGGGCGGCATCGGATGTCTTAGCCAACCAGGTGAGTCATGCCGTTCGCTGGGTCGACACGCTACATACTCTGCAGGATCAGGGGATCGACACGTTTATTGAGGTCGGCCCTGGCAAAACGCTGTCGGGCCTGGTCAAGCGTACGCTGAGCGACGTTCGCGTGTATTCGTGCGAAACGGCCGAGCAGGTCGCAGCTATTGCCGACGAGCTCGCATAGTCCACGGGGCTGTAACCCGAAAGGAATGACATGGGCAACTTGAACAACGGCGCGCTCGAGCGCAACGACTCACGTCGCGTGGCGCTGGTCACGGGCGGCTCGCGCGGTATCGGCCGCGCCTGCGCTGTCGGTCTGGCGGAGGACGGCTTTGATATCGCCGTCGTCTATGCCGGCAGCGTCGATGCGGCGCGCGAGACGTGCGAAGCCTGCGAGGCGGCTGGCGCCGCGGCACGCGCATATCAATGCGACGTGGCCGATCCCGCTGCCGTCAACGCGTGCGTGGAAGCGGTCCTCAACGACTTTGGCTCCATTTGGGCGCTCGTCAACAACGCTGGCATCACCCGCGATGGCCTGCTCATGCGCATGGGCGATGACGCTTTCGATCGCGTGCTCGATGTCAATCTTAAAGGAACGTTTAACATGACGCGCGCGCTCACCAAGACCTTTATGCGCCAGCGCGGCGGTTGCGTCGTCAACATGAGCTCGGTCGTGGGCCTGATGGGTAATGCCGGGCAAGCCAACTACGCTGCCTCCAAGGCGGGCGTCATCGGTCTGACCAAGGCGGTGGCGCGCGAGCTTGCGCCCCGCGGCGTGCGGGCCAACGCAGTCGCCCCCGGGTTTGTCGAGACGGATATGACGGCAAAGCTCTCGGAGAAGGTGCGTGCGGCAACCGAGGAGCAGATTCCCCTGAGGCGCATGGCGCGACCCGAGGAAGTGGCCGGCGTGGTGCGCTTTTTGGCGAGCGATGCGGCTGCCTACATTACGGGCGAGGTTGTGCGCGTCGACGGTGGAATGGCGATGTAGAAACCAGGGCTGAAGAACGGCTTGAATGAGGAGACCAAGATGGAACAGAGAGTTGCAATCACCGGCATCGGTGCCGTATCGCCGCTCGGCAACACCGCGCTTGCCACCTGGGCGGCCATGTGCGCCGGCACGTGCGGTATCGGACCGATCACGCACTTCGATACCGACGCGTTTGCCGTTAAGGTGGCGGCCGAGGTCAAGGGTTTTGACGGCAACGAGTACTTTGGCAAGCGTGACGCCAAGCACCTGGACCCCTGCGTTCAGTTTGCCCTGGCAGCGTCGGACGAGGCCATGCACGATGCGGGCTTTGATGTCGAGGGCGCCATCGATCGCGAGCGCCTGGGCGTCTACGTGGGTTCAGGCGTGGGCGGCATGCAGACACTCGTCGACAACGTCCACACGATTGCCGATCGAGGGCCCCGCCGCGCATCGCCCTATATGATTGCGATGATGATCCCCAATATGGCTTCGGGCAATATCGCAATCCGCCACAAGGCAAAGGGCCCGACCCTGCCCGTGGTGACCGCGTGCGCAACCTCGGCCCATGCGGTGGGCGAGGCGTTCCGCGCCATCAAGCACGGCTATGCCGACGCGATCCTCGCGGGCGGCGCCGAGGCCGCAATTATCCCCGATGCCGTTGCGGGCTTTACGTCCTGCCGCGCATTGACCACCAACCCCGATCCCGCGACGGCTTGCCGTCCGTTCGACGCGAACCGCGACGGCTTTGTGATGGGCGAGGGCGCCTGCGTGCTGGTACTCGAGAGCATGGAGCATGCGCAGGCGCGCGGTGCGCACATTTACGCCGAGGTCGTGGGCTACGGCAACACCGATGATGCCTATCACATCACGAGCCCCGATCCCGAGGCTGCTGGCATTGCCCGCGCGATATCGCTGGCGGTTGCCGAGGGCGACGTCAAGCCTTCCGAGGGTCTCTACATCAATGCTCACGGCACCTCGACCAAGCTCAACGATTCGTCCGAGACGGCGGGCATTAAGCGTGCGCTCGGCGAGGACGCGGCGCGCGCCGCGCACGTCTCGTCGACTAAGTCGATGACCGGCCACATGATCGGTGCCACGGGTGCCATCGAGGTCATGGCCTGCGCCATGGCGCTCGAGCAGAGCGTGGTGCCGCCGACCATTAACTACCACACGCCCGATCCCGCCTGCGATCTTGACTACACGCCCAATCGCGCGGTTCGCGCCGACCTTACCTGGGCGCTTTCGACCAACCTGGGCTTTGGCGGGCACAACGCCGCCATCGCGCTGCGTAGATATACGAGGAGCTAGAGCATGGATTCCAAAAGACTTGCCGAGATAGCCGATGTTATGGAGGACCGCGGCCTCACGCGCGTACGCGTTGAGGAGCCCGATGGCACCGCGGTCGAACTCGAGCGCGCGAGCGCCGCGCAGCCGGTTGCCGTGCCCATGCCTATGCCGGGTGCCGTGACTGCTCCGGCGATGGCTCCTGTCGCCATGCCTGCCGCCGCACCGGAGCCCGCCGCGCAGACACCTGCCGCCGCACCGGAGCCCAAGGGCACCGAGGTGACCGCTCCCATGGTCGGCGTTTTCTATGCTGCCCCGGCGCCGGGCGACGAGCCGTTTGTGCACGTGGGCTCCAAGGTTAAGGCCGGCGAGACCCTCTGCATCATCGAGGCCATGAAGGTTCTCAACGAGGTGACGGCAGAGGCGGATGGCGAGGTGCTCGAGATCTGCGTGGCCGACGGCGACCTCGTGGAGTTTGGCAGCTGCCTCATGAGGATCGGATAGGTGATATCCATGAACAAAGAAGAGCTTAAAGAGCTGTTGCCGCATCGCGAGCCGATGCTTTTGCTCGACGAGGCCGAGCTGGTGGGCGACGAGGCCCACGGCAAGATCACGATTACGGGCGACGAGTACTTTTTGCAGGGGCATTTTCCGGGAAACCCGGTTGTCCCCGGCGTGATTCAGTGCGAGATGCTCGCCCAGAACTGCTGCGTCCTGCTGATGGGCGATAAGGAGGCGCGCGGCGCGACGCCGTTCTACACGAGTCTGGACAAGGTGCGCTTTAAGCGTCCGGTGCGCCCGGGCGACACGGTGGACCTGGTGTGCTCCATCACGCGTGCGCGCGGGCCGTTCCGCTTTGCGACGGGTACTGCGAGCGTCAACGGTGAGGTTTGCTGCCGCGCCGATATGTCTTTTGCACTCATGCACGAAAGTTAAGGAAGGCTTCATGTTCGACAAAGTGCTCATCGCCAACCGCGGCGAAGTCGCGGTCCGTGTTATCCGCGCGTGCCGCGATATGGGCATCAAGACCGTCGCTGTTTATTCCACGGCCGATGCGGACGCGCTGCACGTGCAGCTTGCCGACGAGGCGTATTGCATCGGCGGCCCGCGTCTTGCCGAGAGCTACCTCAACGACGATGCCGTGCTCACCTGTGCCGTAAAGTCGGGAGCTAAGGCAATTCATCCCGGCTATGGCTTTTTCTCCGAAAAGGCGAGCTTCGTGCGCGACTGCGACAAGTATGGCCTGGCGTTTGTCGGTCCTTCCGCCGAGGTGATCGACAGCATGGGCGACAAGGACGCCGCACGTCGAACGGCTGCCGCGGCGGGCGTGCCCATCGTGCCGGGCTGCGATTTGCTCAAAAGTCCCGAGGAGGCAACAGCCGAGGCCGAGCGCATTGGCTGCCCCGTGCTTATTAAGGCGCGC
>CAJKEF010000148.1 GCA_905198825.1 uncultured Collinsella sp.
CACAAAGAGTATCAGCAACAAAAAGCCCCATCTGGGGCTTGTAATACGAAAGAAACCTTTTAAACATGCAATCCTCGGAGATAAAACAATAACGTAAGACCCTGGGGCAAAATAATCAGTAGTGTTTGCCCCAGGGTCGCCCTCGCTTTTAAAGCTCAGTTCCGCCCAGCCTGTGTGCGATGCTATCGCAGGCCAAGGCGCCTACGACGGTCTTGGCGTCTTCGATCTTGCCGTCGAGCACGGCGTCGATCAGCTCGTGCAGCGGCACCAGGTCAACGTTGACAAACTCGTCATCATCGGGGTTGGGCGCATCAAACTCGAGCTTGGTAGCCAAGTAAATGTGGATGATCTCATCGCAAAAACCGCAGGACGTGACAATCGACGTCAAAAAGCGAATACGGCCAGCCCTAAAGCCCGTCTCCTCATGCAGTTCGCGCTTGGCGCAATCGAGCGGGTCCTCGCCCGGGTCGAGCTTGCCGGCGGGAATCTCGACCGTCACGCGGTCGATGGCGGTGCGGTACTGACGCACCAGTACGATCTTGCCGCTCTCGGTCAGTGCCACAACGGCCGCCGCACCCGGATGGCGAACGATATCGCGGGCGCTGCGGTGACCGTTGGGCAGCTCAACCTCAAGACGGTGGACGTCGAGGATCTTGCCCTTCCAGGCGCACTCCTCCGAAAGAATCTTCTCGTGCAGCTCGACATCGTGCGGGTCGTCGTCGCCCAGCACCAGTGCCGGCTCGTCAGCGACCTCGCCACCAGGCTCGCCCTCGGCGTGCCCATACATGCGGCTGTCCTCTTCGACGATCTGCGCGTCCACGAGCTCTTCGTTCTTCTCGTCCATCCGTCTCATTCCTCTCGGATTTTAGGCATCCCAGGCGTCGCGACCGCGCAGCGCGCGCAGGCCGATGTCGTGACGCAGGGTCTTGCCCTCAAAATCAATCTTCTCGCAGGCCTCGTAGACAAGGTTGCGAGCGTTCTCGAACGTGTCGCCCAGAGCGGTCACGGCAAGCACGCGGCCGCCGTTGGTCACGAGCTGGCCGTCCACCACGGCAGTGCCCGCGTGGTACACGGTCACGTTCTCCATGGCCTCGGCATCCTCAATACCGGTGATGACCTTGCCCTTCTCGTAGCTGCCGGGATAGCCCGCGCTCGTCAGGACAACGGCCACGGCCCACTCGTCGCGCCAGTCGAGCTCAATCTGATCGAGCTCGCAGTTGGCGCAAGCCAGCATGACCTCGACCAGGTCATTCTTAAGGCGCGGCAGCACGACCTGCGTCTCGGGATCACCAAAGCGGGCATTGAACTCCAGTACCTTGGGACCGGCAGGCGTGAGCATAAAGCCGCCGTACAGGCAGCCGCGGTAGTCGATGCCCTCGGCAGCGAGCTCGGCCACGGTCTGCTCCATGACCTTCACCATCGTAGCGTGCTCCTCATCGGTCACGATGGGCACTGGGCTGTAGACGCCCATGCCGCCGGTGTTGGGGCCCTTGTCGCCCTCGAGCGCGCGCTTGTGGTCCTGCGAGGTGGCCATGGGGCGCACGGTCTTGCCGTCGGTAAAGGCCAACAGCGAGCACTCGGGGCCGGTCAGCATCTCCTCGATGACCACCGTGTTGCCGGCATCGCCAAAGGTGCCGCCAAAACACTCACGCACAGCCTCCTCGGCCCGCGAAAGCTCGGTTGCCACGATAACGCCCTTGCCCGCGGCAAGGCCGTCGGCCTTGACGACCAGCGGAGCGCCCTGCTCGCGCACATAGGCAAGAGCCGAAGCCTCGTCGGTAAATGAGCCATAGGCTGCCGTCGGGATACCGGCGCGCTCCATGAGCTGCTTGGAGAACAGCTTGGAGCCCTCCATCTGGGCACCCTCGGCACCCGGGCCAAAGCAGGGAATACCCGCCGCGCGCACGGCGTCGGCCACGCCCGCCACGAGCGGAGCCTCGGGGCCAATCACCACGAGTCCGCATCCATGGCTCTGGGCAAACGCCGCCACGGCCGCAGGATCGCAATCGTCGAGAACCACGTTCTCGCCGCAGCTCGCGGTGCCGCCGTTACCCGGCGCAATGTAGAGCTTGCCGGCGCGCGGTGATGCTGCGAGCTTGGCTGCCAGAGCATGCTCGCGGCCGCCGCTGCCCAACAACAGGATGTCGATGGTTTGAGTGTCCGCCTTCAAGGGTGCCTCCTCTATGGATTAACGGCCCGCTCCGCGCGAGCCCTTTGCAAGCAAATATACCCCTCGGCCGCCCGTCCGGGCTGCAAAGGGGTATATCGCAATAACCAAATAGTCCCGATTACTTCCAGAATCGGTTGATGATCTGCTCGCGACCGGCGCCAACGCCAATGAACGTCACGCGGGTGTGTGCCAGATCCTCGATAAACGCCACGTAGTCCTGAGCCTCCTGCGGCAGCTCGTCAAAGCTGCGACAACCGGTGATATCGCACTTCCAGCCAGGGAGCTCCTCGTAGATGGGCTTGGCATGCTCAAAACGCACCTGGTGCTCGGGCACGCTCGTGTAGCGCTCGCCGTCGACGTCATAGGCAACGCACACCTTAATGGTGTCGAAGGCCGAAAGCACGTCGAGCTTGGTCACGGCGATGTCGGTGAGGCCGTTGACGCACGAGGCATAGTTGGCGATAGGGCCGTCAAACCAGCCGCAGCGACGACGGCGACCGGTGGTCACGCCGTACTCGTAGCCCTCCTCGGTCAGCGTGTGGCCGGCCTCGGACTCATAGGAAAGCTCGGTGGGCATGGGGCCCGAACCGACGCGGGTGATGTAGGCCTTCATGACGCCCAGCACGCGGTCGACATTCTTCATGCCCACGCCGGAGCCGGTGATGGCGCCGCCGGCGGTGCAGTTGGAAGACGTCACGTACGGATAAGTGCCGTGGTCGATGTCGAGCAGCGTCGCCTGGGCGCCCTCAAACAGCAAATCCTTGCCCTCATCGATCATGTTGTTGAGCAGCAGGCTCGTCTCGGTGATGTAGGGGCGCAGGCGCTCGGCCATAGGCAGGTACTCGTCGCAAATCTGGTCCACGGTGTAGGTGGGCAGGTGGTAGATGAGCTCCAGCTCGGGGTTCACGCGGGCAAGAGCGGTCTCCAGCTTATCGCGGAACAGCGCCTCATCCAGCATGTCCTGCATGCGCAGGCCAATGCGGGCCATCTTGTCCTGATAGCACGGACCGATGCCGCGCTTGGTGGTACCGATGTTCTTCTTGCCGAGCTTCTGCTCAAAGGCGCCATCCAGATCGATGTGGTACGGCATGATGACATGCGCGTTGCCGCTGATCTTAAGGTTCTTGGTGGTGATGCCGTCGGCCTCGAACATGTCGATCTCCTCAAGGACAACCTTGGGGTTGACGACGCAGCCGTTACCGATCACCGACACGTGGTCGGAATACATGATGCCGGAAGGCACCTGGTGCAGGCCGTACTTCTTGCCGTTGACGACGATGGTGTGACCGGCGTTATTGCCGCCCGAGTAGCGCACGACGGCATCGAAGTCGCCGGCGACCAGATCGCAAATCTTACCCTTGCCCTCATCGCCCCACTGGGCACCGACCAAAACGGTTGACGGCATGTTTACTCCTCACATTCATGGACTGTCCGCGCACCGCAAGCGCGCAGAAGCACAAAACATTCCCAGTATACCCGTGCAACGGGCGCCTGTCCTACTCCTCGGCATGTGCCCCATCAAGCTCATAGAACTTGGTGGATGCCGGCAGGAACATCAGGTCGACGTCGCCGATCGGGCCCGAACGGTTCTTGGCCACGACGATACGCGTAACGCCCTCGTCGGGTCGGTCGTCGCGCGAGGCCTCGGCCTCGTCGGCGGATCGGTCCAAGAACATGACGATATCGGCGTCCTGCTCGATGGAGCCCGATTCACGCAGGTCGGACAGCTGCGGGCGCTTGCCGGTACGGGACTCGACCTGACGCGACAACTGCGACAGTGCGATCAGTGGGATCTTGAGCTCCTTGGCCATAATCTTCAGACCACGCGACATCTCGGAGACCTCGACGGTGCGGCTCTCGGAACGACGTCCCGGCGGGGGACTCACCAGCTGCAAATAGTCCAGGATGATGATGGCCTTCTCCTTGTTATGGAGCATGCGGCGGCTCTTGGCGCGAATCTCGGTCACCGTGGTGCCGGGCGTATCGTCAATCAGAATGTCGAGCTTAGACAAGGTCTGCGTGGCCTCGTTGATATTGGCCCACTGTTCGGGACTAATGCGGCCCGTACGGAAGTCGCTGATTGAAATCATGGCGTAGGCGCAAATCAGGCGCTGGGCAATTTCCTTGCCCGACATCTCCA
>CAJKEF010000149.1 GCA_905198825.1 uncultured Collinsella sp.
CCAAATCACCCATACCGGCGGCGGGCGCATGGGTAAGCAGAATGTCGCACCCGCCGACCATCCTAACCTTACGCGTCAGCTTACGCATGCGCTTGGACATCTCGCGTTCGGTGTACATGTTGGCGCCGTCGCGATAACGCATGGACCCGCCAAGGCCCGCAATGCGAATCCCTCGGTACGTGTACACGCTGTCTTCTACGCAGATACATCCGCCCGGTGCATGACGTGCGTAGCGGTCATCGTGATTGCCACGCACGTAGATGAGCGGTTTGTTGATGACCGTAACCAAAAACTCAAGATAGTCCGGGTCCAGATCGCCGGCGGACAAAATCAGGTCGACTCCCTCAAAGCGTTCCTTGCGAAAGCACTCCCAAAGGCATCGTTCTTCGGTATCGGCTATGGCAAGGATCTTCATAGGGCGGTAACTCCCGGCTCATCGTCGAGCTGCGGAATGGTGCCCACCACGTTGTCTGCCAGCCAATTCATCTCGACAATCTGCGTGCTCGGCAGTGGGGGAAAGCCTTCGATCTGCACCACGCCGTCTTGGCTATGGAGCTCGCCGCCAAATGGATTGATGGAGCCCTCGACGATGCCATTGCGGAGAAGCTGAACAAGCTTGCGCGTCTGATAGGGCAGGCCCGGAGCGTAGCGAATATCGATAACGCCCGAGCTCATGCCGTACCAGTAGTTGACGGCGCGAACCTGGCTGTCGTCACTGGTCTCATCCCAGGTGCCATGCAGCAGGCTTCGCACGATAAGCTCGTAGTATCGACCCCAGTTCCATACCGGCATGGCAATGCCGGTAACCTTGCCATCGACTAGGCGGTGGAGTCCGTAGGCCGTAGGGTCTTCGAGCGACTTTGACATGTCAGCGCCGGTCATGACGCTCACGCCTTCCTGGCACATGGCCTCGGCAAGGCCTCCGGCGGGCACATCGCCCCAGGTCAGGATAATTTGCGCACGGGGGTCGAGCAGCGAGGCGCCAATCGCAAAGGCGTTGATCTCGCTGAGTGCGCCCGAGGCGAAGACCGACGCGTGGTAACCGATGCGGTGGTTGTCCGCCATGCTGGCGGCAAGGGCGCCCAGGAGAAACTTGGCCTCGTACATCTTGCCAAAGTACGAACGGACGCTTTGATGGGGAAGGCCGATAGAGCAGTTGAGGAACCGAACCCGGGGATACTCAACGGCAGCCCTGAGCGTGTATTCCATCAGGCGGTGCGAGGTCGAGAAGATGACGTTTGCTCCATGTTTGACAGCCGTTTCCACGGCGGCGTAGAACACGTCCGGATCGTGACAGTCCTCGAACGCCTCGGTGCGCACGATACCGCCAAAGTGCTCATCGAGATACTGACGCCCTTGGTCGTGCAGGCTGTCCCAGCTCGACGTCGCACAGGGGAACTCATGGATAAAGGCGATGCGCAGGGGGTTGGCCGCCGAGTAGACGGTCTTGCCCATAAAGAAGTTGAGCACGCCGGAGGTGGACTTGGCGGGTGACTCTTCCTCATTGACGTTCGGTGCTTCGACAAGATCGACCTTGTCCTCGTCATTTTTGCCGGCAATGACCAGCTCGCGCCAAATCTTGCACAGGCGGTTTACGACGATATCCGTCGGCGTATCCAGCAGGCGGTCCTGGTTGTACACATTGAGGTACACGAGCATGGCGTCGGCGGGCGTAATGTCCAGGTGGTCGCCGCCCGCGCGAAGGTAGGCGCGCTTAAAGAGCAGGAAGGTGTGGCGCAGGTAGTCGACCTTTTTCTGCGGCCATTTTTCGATAAGGTCCTGACCGAGCATCTTGGCGAGCGTCTCGTAGCTTCCCTCACGCGAGAACTCGATCTCGTATAGGGGGCAGACGCGCCAAAACGCGCAGAACTCACCGTACAGGCGGCTTTCGACGGAATCCCATGTGCCGGGGTAGAGACGGGTGACCTTGGCCGAAACCGTCGGGGCGTCCAGGAATTTGAGGACACTGACGCGTTTGTTGCCTTCCTGGACATAGAACCGATGCATGAACTCGGTGACGATGATGGGGTCGCGATAGCCCTCGGTCACCTGGATGTCGTAGAGGTTGGACCACTTGCGGGCGAACTCCGTGCTAAACGGGAGCAAGGGCATAAAGTTGCATGAAAAGGCCGACTGACGGCCCTTGGTAACCGTGCCGACGACCATTTCGAGTGGAATGTCTCTCAGACCGACATTCTCTCGCTGGCCTAAGGGGAGCTGGGCAACCAAGCTATCGAGGTCCGTGAGGTACGGATGCTCGCTTTGACTAATGGCGCGTCGACGTCCTTGCTCGCCGCGCTTGCGTGCTTGACGATAGACCTCTTCCATGGTGTCTACTCCCTTAGTCGTTTAAACAACGATATGAACCATGGTACCACGATGCGAAACCACCACAAAGGTGCCTGTCCCCGTTGTAGTGGTTTAGGCGATGATGGGGGCGATGGCGCGGATGCAGGCGTCGGCTGCCGTGAAGGTGGTGCTGTCGTCACTGACGATAAAGATGATCTTGCCCTTGATGCCAAAGTCGCCGATCTCGCTAAAGAGCACGTAGGGCTCCTTGTCAAAGCCCGAGATGGGAAGCACGGCGGCCTTGGTGGCGCTGGTCAGCTCGTCTGCCAGTGCGTCGAGCGAGGCCCACTTGGACGTGTCCTTTACGGCAACGGGCACAGCCACACGCCCAAAGGGCATGAGGTGCACGAGCGTGTTCTTGGAGATATTTGAGTTGGGGACGATGATGGTTTGCCCGCAGGCGTCCTCGATGGTCGTATGACGCCAGGTGATGTCCTGGACCACGCCCGACACGCCGCCGACCTCGATATTGTCGCCGGGTTTGATGATGCCCATAAAGGTCACCTGCATGCCGCCGATAAGGTTTGATAGCGTGTCCTGAAAGCCGAGCGAGATGGCGATGCCGCCGACGCCAAGAGCGGCGACGAGCGCGTTTGCGTTAATGCCAAAGCAGTTGTCGAGGATAAAGCTGCCGCCAATCATCCAGATGACGGCGCGCGCGATGTTGATGAAGATACTCGATGCCGGAAGCGGGTTATCGTCTCGGTTAAGCAGATGGTTCAGGGTCTTGGATACGACCTTGGCGGCGACGGCGGTGCCTATCGCCAAGATGACGGCCCAGATGATGTTGTGGACCCACCGTTGCTCAAAGAAATGAAGAATCGGCTCAAACAATTCCATGTAGGGAAAACCTCCTAATGATCATTCAACCATGATACCCACCAAAAAGCCCGTCCGATCACATCGGACGGGCTTCTGTGCTCGATATAAGGTTTGCATGGAGGGGCTGCAAGGCCCGGCGGTGTAGCTTAGCGGCGGCGCATCCAGATAATGCCGAGCATGATGACGATGATGCCGCCGATGAGGCATGCGCCGACCACGGCCAGCGTGCGGTCTCCCGTTGCGACAAGCTTGCCGGTTGTCTTCTTGGCGCTGGTTTTCGTGGTCGTAGTAGTCGTGCCGGGCTTGGGCGAGGGCTTAGGCGTTGGATTCGGATTGGGCGTGGGGTCCACGGCTGCGGAGCTGAAGCTGATGGTGCCGGCGAGCCCGGCCATCTTGTTCTCCCAGTCGCTCTTCCCGATCAGTGCTCTGATCGCCGCCTCGCATGTGCCCCACTCGGTGCGCTTTGTGGCATTTGCGAAAGAGGGAAAGTCGGTCGTGTTGGTAATGATGTAGTTGTTGGTGGCGACGGTGTAGTTCTTGGCGGGATCGAGCGTGCTGCCGTCCTTGGTGAGTGTGGCGCTCACAATGCGCTTGCCTTCGGGCTGCGACCAATCAATAGTCACGTTGATACCGCCAAAGGAGAGAACGCTGCCAGAGTCATCGCGCCACTTGTACTTGTCTTGCGCCTCCTGCTCGGTGTGGCCGGCTGCCACATAGGCTTGCTGAAGCTCGTAGCTGTCGTTGCAATCGTCGCTGATCTGCAGTGAGTGCTCAAGCGCTGCGAGGAAGTTTGCGCCGGTCATGCCCCAGGTCTCCACGGTGTTGCCGTAGGGCGAGATGGCGACGACGTTGCCGGCGGTCACATCGCCCGCCGCGATGCCGCCGCGGATGCCGCCCGCGTTTTCGATGGCGAGGTCTGCCCCCGTCAGGGCAAGATAGGAGCCGCAGATAACATGCCCGATGGTCTGGGCTTTGGTGGCGTCGCCCGCTTTACTGGGACGCAGATCGGTGGTGCGCACCATCTCCCAGCCATGCGTACCCGCGGCGTCCTCGCCGTAGAAATAGTTGGTGGAGGATGTGCCGAGCACCTTGTTCGATTCGCTTTCAAAGGCATCGTCGAGTGGCTTGATTTTG
>CAJKEF010000150.1 GCA_905198825.1 uncultured Collinsella sp.
GGTCGATACGACCTCGTCGCGCGAACGCATCAAGCGTGCCCTTTCCCATGGCAAGAAGGGCCGCATCAACAAGGATCTGTCCAACAAGATCATGCTCGGCGTGTTCCGTGCCGCTGCCTACATCACCACGCTGGTGCTGGTCGCTATCATCGCCTACGTGGTCATCAACGGCCTGCCACACATCTCGCTCGACTTTATCTTCGGTTGGCCCCAGGGCGTCAACGCCGAGGGCGGTATTTGGCCCACGATCGTCTCGACCGTCTACGTGACGGCGCTCGCCATGCTTATCTGCACGCCGATCGCTGTGCTGGCAGCCGTCTATCTGGCCGAGTACGCCAAGCAGGGCAAGGTCGTCGAGCTCATTCGCTACGCTGCTGACGCTTTGGCCTCGGTGCCCTCCATCGTTATGGGCCTGTTTGGCTACGCCTTGTTTGTCGAGGCTATGGGCCTGGGCCTTTCGATGGTCTCTGCCGCTCTGGCACTCGCGCTCTTGATGCTCCCCATCGTCATGCGCACCACCGAAGAGGCCATTCGCGCCGTTCCGCGCTATATCCGTTGGGGCGCGTACGGCCTGGGCGCCACCAAGTGGCAGGTTGTCTCCAAGATCGTGCTTCCTTCTGCCTTTGGCCGTATTGCCACGGGCATCGTCCTCGCCATCGGCCGTGCCATTGGCGAGACCGCGGTGGTGCTCTACACCATGGGCCAGGCCATCAACCTGCCTATTTCGCCGCTCGATTCCGGCCGCCCCATGACGGTTCACCTGTACCTGCTTGCCAACGACGGCATCAACATGAACGCAGCCTACGGCACTGCGCTCTTGCTGATGGTGATCATTTTGGCCTTCAACCTGTTTGCGCGCTTCCTGTCGCGTAAGCGTCGCTAGTTAAGGAGTCCCATGTCCGTTTATCAGTCCGCTCCCGCGTTGGAGCAAGCGGCCATTACGGCCAAGGATTTCAACTTTTGGTACGGTGACTTTCATGCGCTGACGGGGCTTGACCTCAACATCGCCAAAAACGCCATCACCTCGTTTATCGGTCCTTCGGGCTGCGGCAAATCGACGTTTTTGCGCTGCATCAACCGCATGAATGACCTGATCGAGGGTACGCGCGTCGAGGGCACCATGACGCTCGACGGCAACGATATCTATGCCGAGGGTGTCGACCCGGTCGACCTCCGTCGCCGCGTGGGCATGATCTTTCAGCAGCCCAATCCGTTTCCCAAATCCATCTACGAGAATGTCGCCTTTGGCCCTCGTCTGCAGGGCGTGACTAGCAAAAGTGACCTCGATGACATCGTGGAAGAATCGCTCAAGCGCGCCAACCTCTGGAAAGAGGTATCCAATCAGCTCAACAAGGATGGTTTGGCGCTCTCGGGCGGTCAGCAGCAGCGTCTGTGCATCGCGCGCGTGCTTGCGGTGCAACCCGATGTCCTTCTGATGGACGAGCCCTGCTCCGCCATCGACCCCACGTCCGTCTCTAAGGTCGAGGATCTGATGGCCGAGCTGGCGCCCGAGATGACGATCATCATCGTCACGCATTCAATGCAGCAGGCAGCTCGCATTAGCGACTACACCGCATTCTTCTTGCAGGAAGTTGCCGGCGAGCCCGCCACGCTCATCGAGTATGGTCAAACCGACGCGATCTTCACCAGCCCGGTGGACTCGCGGACGGAAGACTATATCACCGGCCGCTTTGGCTGATCGGTGCGACTAGTCCCAAGCCGATCGGACCTGGTCCGGTGCGTATTCACTGTGCGGGCGGCATGACCGCACCCAACTGATTGGAGTGAACCATGCGCAAACTGTTTTCCCGTCAGCTCATCGAGGCCCGTCACGAGATGTTGAGCATCTACGAGGCCGTCGATCTTGCCCTTCACGACGCCGTGAAGGCCTATGTGACCGACGACCGCAAGCTCGCCACCAAGACCAAGAAGCGCACGCTTTCGATTGACGCGCGCTGCGCCAACCTGGAGGCCGTCTGCTACAACCTGATTGCCACGCAGTCACCGGTCGCCTCCGACTTCCGCTTGTTGCAGACGATCATCTACGTCGACTTTAACCTGCAGCGCATGACCGATAAGGTTCGCCAGATTTGCCGCGCCACGCGTCATATGATCAAGGCCGACATCTCGCTGCCCAAGGAGCTTGTCGGCACGGTCGAGGCCGAGGCTGAGGCCGTCTACCAGGTGCTGGGCTCTTCGCTTTCTGCGCTCGTCACCAACGACATGTCCATCATCTGCAACTTGGCCGTCGAGGACGAGCCAGTGCACGCCGCCTACGAGAAGTTCTTCCGCACCTTTAACCGCATGGACACGGGCGATTTTATGGACGACGACAGCAACTATGACGACCTGCGCCGCGCCATCATGGTATCGCGCTATCTCGATCGCATCGCCTCGATTTCCATCGATGCCGCCTGCCGTCTGACCTTCCTGTTGACCGGACAGCGTATGACTGCCGGTGATATCGCCTGCACTGATGAGGATGAGCTCGAGAGCATGCGCGTGCCTTCGGGCGAGGGTGTTATCATTAGGCCCGCCGTCGATGCACGCTACGTTGCCAAGGTGCCCGTTAACGAGGTCAGCGAGGGTCTTCGCTACCTGCTCGATCATCTTGAGGATGAGGACGATGGCGAGGACGACGAGGAGTAAGTAACCCCGTTCGTCGAAAGATTGTAAATACCTAAGTGAGCGCGGCCTTGCACATGCGGGGCCGCGCTCTTGCGTTAGCATGGGACTACTTGTTTGGCTGTCAGCGGAGGCGATTGGCAATGGATAACTATTTGGACTTGATGCGCGCTCGCCGCGAGCAGATTCTGGAACGTTTTTATGCGGCGCTCGATCGCGCGGGCCGTCCCCACGACGCCGCGAGCCTCATTGCCGTGTCCAAGACCGTTGGTGTCGATGAGACCGTTGCCGCCATCCAGGCGGGGTATCGCCATTTTGCCGAGAACCGCCCGCAGGAGCTGGTTCGCAAGCTCACGGGTCTGGCGGAGCATCCGGAGCTGCCCGAGGTGCGCTTCGATATGATCGGCAACCTGCAGACCAATAAGATCAATGCGGTGCTGGGCTCAGCCGAGCTGATTCACTCGGTGGGTTCGCTGCATCTGGCGCAGGCGATCTCGAGCCGTGCTGTTCGCAAGATTGAGGCAGGCGAGCTCGTCGGCCCCCAGCGTGTGCTCATTGAGGTCAATGTGAGTGGTGAGGAGTCGAAGGGAGGCTTTTCACCCGATGAGATTCGCGCCGCCGCGGGTGAGCTTGCAGAACTTGAGGGAATTTGCGTACAGGGGCTTATGACTATGGCGCCCCGGGGGAATAAGGATGTGGCACGCCGCACCTTTGCGGGGCTTCGTGAGCTGAGGGATGAGCTGGAGGCGGCGCATCCCGATTTGAACCTGCCTGAGCTTTCCTGCGGTATGAGCGAGGACTTTGAGTCTGCCCTTGAGGAGGGCTCTACGCTCGTTCGCCTGGGCAGGGTAGTATTTAGCCCGGAGTTTGCAGTAAAATAAGGCTCTGAAGTGCGCACTGATTATCGGGGCGCCTGCACTAAACCGCGAGAGGACACAACCATGGGCTTCCTTGACGAGATTAAAAATAAGATGCACCTGGGCGGCCAGCAGGGTTACGACCAGGGTTATGGCCAGGACGACGACTACGGCTACGATGACGGCTACGACGATGGCTATCAGAACAACGGCTACAGCGGTACCTCGGGCGAGGGCTTCTATACCCAGGACGAGCCGAGTAACGGCCTGCTGGGCCAGACGCGCCGCGGTGAGGCCGAGTCGGTCGCCGTGTATACGCGCTCCGGCCAGCTGGTCGGCGATGACTCGCGTCATGCAACGACGTACAATCCGCCGTCGCGTTCTCAGGATAGTGCCGCAGGCGGCTATCGCCCCGGCGCTTACGACACGCCGTCGAGTTATGCCGAGAGCGCCCGCGCTCGTGCCGCGGCGCCTGCGCCCGCTTCTGCGCCGAGCGACGCCTCGGCCTATGCAAACAACATCATTAACGCCACGCCGCAGCTGCCTGCCTATGTCCTGCGCCCTGAGAGCTATGACGATGTCGAGACCGTTGTCCGCCGCGTGCGCACCAAGCAGCCCGTTGCGCTGATTTTTGTTGGCGTTCGCACCGAGGTCGCCAAGCGTGTCCTGGACTTTAGCTATGGCTTTGCCTGCGGCCTGGGCGCTACGGTCAAAGAGGTGGGCGATCGCGTGTTTATGGTGCTGCCCGCCGGCTGCGAGGTCAAGGATTCGGACCTCAAGAAGCTGCGCGCCGACGGCTACCTTAAGTAAACCCAAGACG
>CAJKEF010000151.1 GCA_905198825.1 uncultured Collinsella sp.
CGGCAGACTATAGCGAGCTCGTCGAGGAAACAGGCATGGGCGACACGAGCTATCTGGCCGTCCTGACCACGGTGCTCGGCGCTCCGTTTTGCGAGGAACTGCTGGTGCGCGGCATCATCTTTGAGTTCTCACTGCGTGCGTTTAATCCACAGTGCCGTCCGCTCTGGAAACGTCGGCGCCGCGCGAACGCGCAAGACGGCGCCATAGTGCCCTGGGCGGCCCCGAGTGCCTGGGGCGTCGCCGCGGCAATCGTACTGCAGGCGGCGGTCTTCGGCTTTATGCACATGAACTGGGTGCAGGGCTGCTATGCGGGCGCTGCCGGCCTCATTTTTGGCTGGGTGCTCGTGACGACCGGAAAGCTCCGCTACACGATCCTGTTGCACTTTGCCTTTAATGCCGGGTCGTATCTCATGGGGCTGCTGTGGTTTGTGAACACGCCGTTCGACGTGGCAATTACGGTCGCTATCGCCGGTGCCATCCTCGTTGAGGCAATGCGCTCGCTGCGCCACGCGTGTGGGGTGGACGCAGCGAGCGCACCGCTGCCCTAGTTGCGGCGTCCGCCTCCGTTGGCACCTTGACGTCCCTGGGCCGCGCGGTTGCGTCCGGCAGTGTTCTGCGCGCGCGACATGCCGCCGTGGCCCTTGCTGCCCTTGGGCCCCTTGCCGGCGGCGCCACCGTGGGCCTTGCCGCCCTTCTTGCCGGCCCCATGTCCGCCGCCAGCAGACGTCTCGCCCGGGCGCGGCGGTACGGGACGGATCAGGCAATGCTTGGTGTAGCCGATCAGGTCGCGGCGCCCGGCCTTTTCCAGCGCCTCGCGTACCAGCTTGTAGTTCTCGGGCTTGCGATACTGGATGAGCGCGCGCTGCATGGCCTTCTCGTGCGGGTCGCGCGCCACATAGATCGGCTCCATGGTGCGCGGATCCACGCCGGTGTAGTACATGCACGTCGACATGGTGGACGGCGTGGGGTAGAAGTCCTGCACCTGCTCGGGCATGTAGCCCATGTCGCGCACGGCTTCGGCAAGGTCCACGGCTTCCTTCATCGTCGAGCCGGGGTGGCTCGAGATCAGATACGGCACTACGTACTGCTTGAGTCCGTATTCGCGGTTCAAGCGCTCAAATTTGCGACAGAACGCATCGTAGACGGCGCGGCTCGGCTTGCCCATCACGGAGAGCACCGCGTCGCTCACATGCTCGGGCGCCACGCGTAGCTGGCCCGAGACGTGATGCTCCAGCAGCTCGCGCAAAAACTCGTCCGAGGCATCGGCCATGGTGTAGTCGAAGCGGATGCCGCTGCGCACGAAGACCTTCTTGACGCCCGGCAGCTGGCGCAGGTCGCGCAGCAACTGCGTGTAGCCGCTCTCGTCGACCACCATGTTCTTGCATACGCTCGGCCACAGGCAGCGCTTGTTCTTGCACACGCCGTGCTTGAGCTGCTTGTCGCAGGCGGGACGGCTAAAGTTGGCCGTCGGTCCGCCCACGTCGTTGATGTAGCCCTTAAACTCGGGATCGCGCGTGAGCAGCTCGGCCTCGCGCATGATCGAGTCGTGGCTGCGCATCTGCAACACGCGGCCCTGGTGGAAGGTGAGCGCGCAAAACGAGCACTCGCCAAAACAGCCGCGGTTGGAGCTAATGGAAAACTTGATCTCGGCAAAGGCCGGCACGCCGCCTGCCGCGTCGTAGTCGGGATGCCAATCGCGTGCGTAGGGGAGCTCGGCCACCTCGTCCATCTCATCGGTGGTGAGCGTCGCCGATGGCGGGTTCTGCACCACATAGACGCTGTTGGGGTAGGGCTCTACCAGGCGGTGTCCGGTGATGGGGTCCATATTCTGCTGCTGCACATTGAAGCTGCGTGCGTAGTTGAGCTTGTCGGCGGTAAGGTCGTCCCAGCTGGGCAGCAGGTCGTAGTCGTAGACCTCGTCGAGCGAACCCGTGCGGTAAACGGTGCCATTGATATAGGTAATCTGGTCGACGGGCAGTCCCGCGTCGAGCGCGTCGGCGATCTCGACGATCGCGTGCTCGCCCATGCCGTAGATGAGGATGTCGGCGCCCGAGTCGAGCAGCACCGAGCGCTTGAGCTTGTCCTGCCAGTAGTCGTAGTGGGCCAGGCGGCGCAGGCTTGCCTCGATGCCGCCGATGATGATGGGGGCATCCTTAAACGTCTGGCGGATAAGGTTGCCGTAGACCGTGACGGCACGGTTGGGACGGCGCCCCTCCTCGCCACCAGGGGTATAGGCGTCGGTGTGGCGGCGGTGCTTGGTCACCGAATAGTGGTTGACCATGGAGTCCATGTTGCCGGCGCTGACCAAAAAGCCCAGGCGCGGCTCACCGAGTACGCTGATGCTGGCGGGATCGGTCCAGTCGGGCTGGCAGATGATGCCCACCTTGTAGCCGTGCGCGTCGAGGACGCGGCTGATAATGGCCATGCCAAAGCTGGGGTGGTCCACGTAGGCGTCGCCGCAGATGTAGACAAAGTCGCACTGGTCCCAGCCGCGTGCATCCATGTCGGCGCGGCTGACAGGGAGGAACTTATCGCGGTTCGGACGCCAGGGGCGGACGGGCGTCGCTTGGGAATGCTTGGTACGGGCGACCGTGGCCTGTGCCTTACCGCCGCGCTTTTGCTGCTGGCCCTGTTTGCCCTGCTGTCCGCGTTGGCTGTTCTGAGCGTGCTGAGGCTTTTTTGCCACGATCCCTCCCGGTGTCTGTATGCTGCACGTAATTGTAACCAGTCTTTTTGGGACGGGGCTAAAAAGACTGGTGGAGTACATGAGCTGGCGGATCGGCGCGTCGATGCGGGTGTCGTTTGTTTCCAGACTGTGTATCTGCGCGTTGGAGAACCCGTCTCGCTCGCACGCCATGTTGTCAATGGGTTACAGTATGAACGGCGGCTATGTTTCCGCCAACGCACGAGAGAGTCGTCAACAAGGAGGATGCACGACGATGCAGCGTGCCAAACAGATATCGGAGTCTATTGAGCTGGGCATTATCTTGGCGCTCGCCGGTGGCTTTATGGACGTGTATTCGTACATTGGGCGCGACCATGTTTTCGCCAACGCGCAGACAGGCAACATCCTGCTCGTGGGCGTGAGCATCTCGGAGGGCAACTGGGCACTTGCGGGGCGCTACTTCTTCCCTGTGGTGTCGTTTGCCGTGGGTATTATGCTTGCCGATCTGGTACACGAGCGGTTTGGCAGCTTGATCCACTGGCGTCAGGTGACGGTGTTCTTTGAAGCCGTCATCTTGCTGGGCGTGAGCTTTATCCCCGGTGGCGGTTACAACCTGCTCGCCAACTGCCTCACTTCGTTTGCCTGCGGCATGCAGGTCGAGAGCTTCCGCAAGATTCACGGTCATGGCATCGCTACGACCATGTGCATCGGCAACTTGCGCAACGCGCTGCAAAACGTGGACGATTACATCATCACCCACAGGCGCGGCTTTTTGGAAAACGGCCTGCTGTACTTTGGCGTGATTTTTACCTTTGTGTTTGGCGCCGTGCTGGGCAATTGGTGTATTGAGCGCATGGGCCTGCACGCCATCGTCGTGGCGAGCGTGCTGCTGTTTGTCGCGTTTGCCATCATGTTCATCGACCGCGAGCGCGACTTGCGTTTTCGCTGGAAGGTTGCGGCCGAGGCTTGGAAAGAGGGCTGTCGAAAGTAACCGAATGCGGCAAAGGGGCTGTCCCTTTGCCGCAATATTTTTCATCATCTGTTGAAACGCTTTAACAAATTTGACGTTCTCACGTGCTTTTCGTTTCAAAAGCGTTAGGATGGGACTTATAGTGCGGGGCGTAACGGGTGCTCCGCGCACGATAGGAGGCTATCAATGGCTAATCGTTTCGTTCTCAACACCATTTCTTACCATGGTTCTGGCGCCATCAAGGAGATCCCCGGCGAGCTCCAGCGTCGCGGCTACAAGAAGATCTTCGTCTGCTCCGACCCCGATCTGGTCAAGTTTGGCGTTACCGCTAAGGTGACCGACGAGCTCGACGCTGCCGGCATCGCTTGGAGCCTCTACTCCGAGATCAAGCCCAACCCCACTATCCAGAACGTCAAGGACGGCGTCGAAGCCTTCAAGGCCGCCGAGGCTGACGCTATCGTGACCATCGGTGGTGGCTCCTCCATGGACACCGCCAAGGCTATCGGCATCATCATCAACAACCCCGAGTTCGCCGACGTCCGCAGCCTCGAGGGCGTTGCTCCGACTAAGAACCACGCCGTGTTCACCATCGCCGTGCCGACGACCGCCGGTACCGCTGCCGAGGTGACCATCAACTACGTCATCACTGACCCCGAGAAG
>CAJKEF010000152.1 GCA_905198825.1 uncultured Collinsella sp.
CCTGAATGGTGCTCTCGGTGAGGTCGACGCAGTGCGTGCCCTTGGAGAAGTGGTCATCGGGCTCGTTGAAGCCGATGTGGCCGTTGTTGCCAATGCCGAGCAGCTGCAGATCCGGGTAACCGGCAGCGGCGACGATCTTGTCGTACTCAGAGCAGGCAGCGGCAGCGTCGGGATTGGAGCCATCGGGCACATGCGTGTTGTTCAGGTCGATGTTGATGTGATCGAAGAAGTTCTCACGCATGAAGTAGTGATAGCTCTGGGGATCGTCGTGCGAAAGGCCACGATACTCGTCCAGGTTATAGGTGCTGACCTTGGCAAAGTCGACGTCGCCCTTCTCGTACCAAGCAGCGAGCTGCTTGTAGGCACCGATCGGGGTGGAACCGGTGGCAAGGCCCAGCACACAGTCGGGCTTGAGGATAACCTGCGCCGAAATAATATTGGCGGCCTTGCGGCTCATATCCTCGTAGTCTTTAGCTTTAATGATCTTCATTACGCGTCCTTTCTCGTACAAGAGAGGCAAGGCTCCCCTTACAAGCACTTGCCCGCGGCCCGCGTCGGCCGCAACCAACGTGTGCGGCCACCAGGGCGAGGTCGCGTAATGTATGTGTCTCGTGTCTAGCCGCGTCGAGGCCCCTGCCCGTCCACGGTGACCCGAAGCTGTTTAGCTTCGGACAAATCCCATCTTGCCACGGAGGGCGTCCTCTTTCAAGGGCGCCCTCCGTAAACGTGTTTGAATTGTAGGCTAATGGCCACGTGCACTTGCTAGCGCTCGCGAGCAACGATGAGCTGGTCCATCTCTTCGACATGCACGCCAACGGAGCCCTTGATGCTCGAGAACTCAACGGAATTGCACACCAAGATGGGAACCGACACATCGTAGCCCTCGGCAGCAATTGCCTCGCGATCGAACTCGATGAGTACATCGCCCTTATGGACGATGTCACCCACTTGCGCATGTACGGTAAAGTGTTTGCCCTCGAGCTGAACAGTGTCCAAACCAACGTGGATGAGCACGTCCAGGCCATCGACCGTGTTAAGCGCAACGGCGTGTCCCGTGGGAAAAATGGCCTCGACCTTGGCGTCTGCCGGCGCAATCACACGCGTGCCGGTAGGCTGAATCGCCACGCCCTGGCCCAAAAGGCCGGTGGCAAACGTCTGGTCGTTTACCTCGGAAAGCGGAATGACGTCGCCCGAGATGGGAGCATCCAGCGTAAGGACTCGACCACGCATACCAAAAGACCTTAGGACTTTAGTGAACATGCTCCCCCTCGGACATACCAATCAATCAAAATAACCTTATCAGTTTACCACTTGGCACCGGTTTTTGACCATTAGGGAAGTTCGCGCTTGACAACCTCGACGATGTCGTCAACCACACGCTGGGTCAACTCGTGCGTCTCGGCCTCGGCCATCACACGGACCAGCGGCTCGGTACCGCTCGGGCGCACCAGAATGCGGCCGCGACCGTTGAGCTCCTTCTCGGCGGCAGCGACGGCGTCCCAAATGGGCTGACAATCGTCCAGGCCGGCCTTATTGTCGGAATGTACGTTGACAAGTACCTGCGGGTACTTCTTCATGATGCCGGCAAGGTCGGTGAGGGTGCGGCCGGTGCGCTTGAGCACGGCCAGAAGCTGCAGGGCCGTCACCAAGCCGTCGCCGGTGGTGTTGTGCTCCAGGAAGATGATGTGGCCGGACTGTTCGCCGCCGATGACGGCGCCGTCCGCGAGCATGCGCTCCAGAACGTAGCGGTCGCCCACGGCGGTCTGAACCATCTCGAAGCCCTGCTCCTTCATAGCGATGGAGAAGCCCAGGTTGCACATGACGGTCGAGACGATCTCGGAGTTGGCGAGCTTGCCACGAGCGGCGAGGTCGGAACCGCAGATAGCCAGGATGTAGTCGCCATCGATCTCGTTGCCCTCGCTGTCCACGAACAGTACGCGGTCGGCGTCGCCGTCGTGGGCCAGGCCGATGTCAGCATGGGTGCGCAGCACGAGCTCACGCAGGGGCTCGAGGTGCGTAGAACCGCACTCAACGTTAATGTCAGTGCCGCAATAATCGGTGTTGATGGCATGGACCGTAGCACCCAGGCGCTGCAGCGCGGCGGGCGTGGTCTGGCAAGAAGCACCGTGGCCGCAGTCGACGGCAACGACCAGGCCGTCGAGCCTCAGGCCATCAAGCGTATCGATGGCGTGGTCGACGTATGCCTTGCGGGCGTCCTTCATCTTGATGATGTGGCCCACGCCGGCGCCGGTCGGCAGCGTATCGGCAGCCATGGCCTCCTCGGACATGACCCAGGCGCTGATCTCTTCCTCGACAGCATCGGGAAGCTTCATGCCCTTGCGGCTAAAGAACTTGATGCCGTTGAACTCCGGCGGATTGTGCGAAGCAGAGATGACGATACCGCCGTCGAGCTCGTTTTGGACGGTGAGCAGCGCCACGGCCGGCGTAGGGATAACGCCGCAGCAGTGCGGTCGGCCGCCCTCAGCCATAATGCCGGCGGTCAGAGCACTCTCGAGCATGGTGCCCGAAAGACGTGTGTCACGGCCGATGCAAATGTCCGGACCAAGGAACTTGGTCGCCGCACGGCCAAGGCGAAACGCGAGGTCGCACGAAAGATCGGCGTTGGCGACGCCACGGACGCCATCGGTACCGAAGATGTTCTGGGGCATAGGATTGCTCCTTCCCTAGCAGGCGATATGCAACCGCCCACCCTAGTCGAAAAAGAAAAGCGGGACCCGCCGAGGAATCGGCAGGCCCCGCTTGTACATTGTATCTCGAAAGGAGATAAAACCTTAGCGCTTGGAGAACTGGGGAGCGCGGCGAGCCTTCTTGAGGCCGTACTTCTTGCGCTCGACCACGCGAGCATCGCGCGTAAGGAAACCGGCCTTCTTGAGGTCAGCACGGTAGTCGCCAGCGTTCAGAAGAGCGCGAGCGATGCCCAGGCGCAGAGCGCCGGACTGACCGGAGATGCCGCCGCCATCGCACAGAGCGATAACGTCGAACTGACCGGCGGTGTCGGTCACCTTGAAGGGAGCAAGGGCGTTCTCAACGAGCTGATGACGGCCGAAATACTGCTCGGCGTCACGCTTGTTGATGGTCACCTTGCCGGTGCCGGGGACGAGACGGACGCGGGCGACGGCGTTCTTACGACGGCCGGTACCCTGGTAGACAACGGTGTTCTCAGCCATCTTTAAGCCTCCAGCTCAATCTTCGTGGGGTTCTGGGCAGCGTGCGGATGCTCGGCACCAGCGTAGACCTTAAGCTTGGTCATCTGGGCACGGCCGAGGGTGGTCTTGGGCAGCATGCCGCGAACGGCGCGCTCGATGACCTTCTCCGGGTGCTTCTCCATAGCCTGGCGGAAGCTCTCAGCCTTGAGGCCGCCGTTGTAGCCGCTGTGGCGATAATAGGTCTTCGTGTCGGCCTTGTTACCGGTAAGCTGGACCTTATCGGCGTTGATGACGACAACGAAGTCGCCGCAGTCGCTGTTGGGCGTGAACTGGGGCTTGTTCTTACCGCGCAGAATCATTGCGATCTGGGTGGCAAGACGGCCCAGGACAGCACCATCGGCGTCGACGAGAACCCAGTTGCGCTGGACCTCGCCCTGCTTGGCGTAGTGAGTCGATTTCGAAATCACTTAGACTCCTCCATGTACAGTACGTGTTGTTACAGAGATTCACGGGGCTCTGCAAGTAACCCGTCCATATTACCCCGCTCGCCGCCCGAGTCAACAGGTATTTTGGTTCTGACCAGACTTTCTGCACATGTCGTCCATGGGTCATGACGTCGCGACACTAGCGCTCGACAAATGCCTCGATATCTCCCAGCAAGCGCTTTGCCTCCTGGCGGCCCTGAATATACAGGTCGAGGAGCTTTGCCGAATCGTGCTCGACATGGCCGACCTCGACCGGCTTTTGCGGAGCGACGACCAACGCACGGCCCTCGCGCTCATACTTCCACAGGTGCATGCGCTGGATGTTGTAACGGTCGTGGCGCGTCTCGATAGCCTCGAGCAGATAGGGGTAGTCGGCATAGCGGGCGCGCGCGGCCGGCAAAAACTCGTAGGGCTTTTTCTCGTACGAGCGGTCCTGCGTGACGATGACGACCGCACGGTCGAAGCCCGCCTCCTCGAGTACATGCTCGATAGGAACCGAATCGGCCACGCCGCCGTCGACGTATTTGTGCCCGTCAATCTCGACCGGCGGCGTCACCAGCGGCAACGAGGTCGATGCGCGCACAGCGTCGAGGTCAAGCACGGCGCTTTTGACCGGGAGGTACGTGGCCGTTC
>CAJKEF010000153.1 GCA_905198825.1 uncultured Collinsella sp.
GAGATCACCAGTTCGAATCTGGTACGGGCTACCACAAAATGAACGCCCGGGCCTCGCAAGAGACCCGGGTTTTGTGTATTGACCGTATATGCGGCGTCTGCCGTGTTTCGCTCAGATCGAGGAGTAGCCATGGATCTGCCCATCAGCTTGCAAGACATCACGTATGCCGAGAACTATCTGGCGCAGGGCGACCTGGCTACGGCGACGCCGCTGTTGGAGCGCCTGGTGGAGCTCGCCGAGGAGTATATCGACGCCGAGTGCAAGACGGAGGAGAAGCGCCAATACTTTAGCTTCGATAGCAAGTTTGAGCGCTTGGCCTATCGCCGCGTGGAGAAGGATCCGCGCGAGCTGGTGCAGGTCGAGGTGCCCTTTGATCGCCTGTATTCCGACATGGCGTTTGCCTATATTCGCCAACAGGATTATGTGAGTGCTCGTAATGCCCTGATGCAGGCTGTGCGTTGGGATCCCATGAACTGCAACTATCGCTTGGATTTGGCCGAGCTGTTCCGCGCACTCGAAGACAAGCAGGAATGGGCTTCGCTTTCGTTTTCGGTGCTGGAGCGCGCGAGCGATGGCAAGTGCGCCGCCCGCGCTTACGCCAATCTGGGTCAGTACTTCTTGGAGCCCGAGACCGAGAACGTTTCGGCTGCCGTGGGCTGCGCGCGTCTGGCGCTGCGCCTGGCGCCCAACGATGCGCATACGACGCGCCTGCTCAACAAGATCCATACTACCTATCCGGATGCCGCCGAGGAGAGCGACGAGCACGTGATGGGCGAGCTGGCGTTGCAGGGCGTTCCGACCTCACCTTCGGCCGAGATTGCCATCTGCCTGATTATGTGCGCGACCGATGCTGCAAGCGACGGCGACAAGCAGGAGGCGACGCGCCTGACGGTGCGTGCTCGCGACTTGGTGGGCGAGGAGGCCTGTGCGGCGATTATTAAACTGGTGCGCGAGAGCGATGCCGAGCTCAATGCCGAGCGCAAGGCAAAGCACACGGGTGTCGACAAGGGCGCTGACGGTGTCAAGGAGGCCGACGATGCCCAGTAAGCGCGAGCGCAAACTCATCTCCAAGAATCGCTCGGCACATCACGAGTACTTTATCGATGAGACATTTGAGTGCGGCATTGAACTGAGCGGCACCGAGGTCAAGTCGATTCGCGAGCGCGCCTGTCAGATCACTGACACCTTTGCGCTGATTCGCGGCGGCGAGTGCTGGCTGGTGGGCCTGCACATTCACCCTTACAGCCACGGTGGCGTGTGGAACCGTGACCCCGATCGTCGTCGCCGTCTGCTGCTGCATCGCAAGGAGATTGATTTTCTTGACGGTAAGCTGCGTAATCGCGGCTATGCGCTGGTACCGTTGGAGCTCTACTTTAATACCGACGGCCGCGTAAAGCTGCTGCTGGGTCTGGGTCGCGGCAAGAAGCTCTATGACAAGCGCGAGGACATGGCTAAGCGTGATGTCCAACGCGAGATCGACCGCGCCCTTAAGGAACGCAACCGCTAGGCACTCTGTATAAGTTGCGGTGGAATACGGACTGTTTTGCCTGTTTGAGGGACTATTCAGTCCCTATTTCACCGCAACTGCGGGTGTCTCATCTTTCTAACTGTTCTGACACATATGTCTCAAAGGCGGCGTCCGTTATGGGTGCCGCCTTTTTTGTGGGTACATACATCCATGAGGTTCCAACCCGAGCTAGGGGAGTGATCGTTATGGACAAAACTGCGTTCTTTACCATGCCGAGTGGCCTGTACGTGGTGAGCGCCGCGGCGGACGGGCTGCGTGCCGGCTGCGTTATCAACACAGCGGTGCAGGTGACATCCGCCCCGCCGCGCATCTCGATTGCCGTGAACAAGGAAAATGTCACGTCCGGCGTAATCGCATCGGCTAAGGCCTTTGCGCTGACCGTGATTGACCAGACCGCCGACATGCTCTATATCGGCAACTTTGGCTTCCGCACCAGCAGCGATTACGACAAGTTTGCCAAGTACGAGACCCACGAGACCGCGCTGGGCATGCCCTATGTGCCCGAGCACGCGGCGGCGCTGTTTAGCTGCCGTCTAATTGATACCGTGGATGTGGGCACGCACCTACTCTTTATCGGCGAGGTGGGGGATGCCGAGCGCTTGAGCGGCGAGGCCCCGCTGACCTATGACTACTATTACAAGGTCTTGAAGGGCAAGACGCCGCCCAAGGCTTCGTCGTATCAAGGCTAGAAATGTTCTAAAAATACTTGCATTATATTATTGAGAATCTATACTAATAAACGAAGTACATCACCAGTCGCGTTCGAGAGGAGAACATCATGGCTGAGGAGAAGAAGACGTATAAGTTCGTGTGCACCGTTTGCGGTTACGAGGTTGAGGTCGACACGCCCGAGCTGCCCGAGGATTACGTATGCCCGGTCTGCGGCGTCGGCCCCGATGAGTTTGAGCTCGTCGAGGAGTAACTCGTAGACACACGGCGATTAGCCATACAGAGCTCTGTCCAAGGGCCCCGGCTGGATATTCCGGCTGGGACCCTTTTGATTTATCTGACGGTTTAAAACGGCCTTACGTGTTACAGATTGAGACGTTATATCTGGACAGTCACACCATCCCAATCACATCCCCGTTAGCAGCACGATGTCGAGAACCGTTACGATGGCACCGATCCCTACGAGCAGCGCGTTGAGCGGGCGCGAGTTGGCGTATTTGCCCATAACGCGGCGTGAGCTGGTGAGCCGTATAAGCACAAAGACCGTAATCGGCAGCTGAAGCGACAGCAGCGCCTGACTCCAGATGAGACCTTCAAAAGGATTCGGGACGACCAGGCACGCCGCCACTGCGCCGACGAAACAGGTCGTCACCCCGATTGAGGAATGTCGGTCGTGGATGTCGTATTCCTCGTCGAACATGCCTGCGGTGATGGTGCCTGCCGCCATGCCTGCCGTCACACTACTCGAGAGGCCCGCAAACAGTAGTGCCACTGCAAAGATGGTCGAGCTTGCCGGGCCCAGAATGGGGGAGAGTGTAGCCGCTGCGACGGCGAGGTCGTCTACGACAATGCCGTGCGCAAAGAAGGTCGTTGCGGCCAGGATGACCATGGCCGAGTTGATTGCCCAGCCCACGCCCATCGAAAAGAGCGTGTCGAAGAGCTCATAGCGCAGACGCTCTTCGATAACCTGCTCGCCTTGGCCTTCGAAGTGCATGGATTGGATGACCTCGGAGTGTAGAAAGAGATTGTGGGGCATAACGACCGCACCCAGGACACTCACGATAATCGCGGCAGAGCCAGTGGGCATACTGGGCGTGATCCAGCTTGCGGCGGCTTGCGGCCAGTCGACCTTGACTAGTGCAAGCTCGGCCAAAAACGAGAGTCCTACCACGCCTACGAAGGCGATGATCCAGCGTTCGGCACGCTTGTAGGAGTTCGTCATGAGCATCGCCATCGATACTGCCGCCACGATGATGCAGCCGGCGCGTACGGGCAGCCCAAAGAGCATTTGAAGGGCAATCGCGCCACCCAGGACTTCGGCCATGGCGGTGGCGATGGTCGCGAGATAGGCACTGGCGAGCACCGTGCGTCCAACGAAGCGGGGAAGGTAACGTGTCGTGGCCTCGGCAAGACAGGCGCCCGTGGCGATACCCAGGTGCGCCGCATTGTGCTGCAGCACAATGAGCATAATCGTGGACAGCGTGACGATCCACAGCAGCGCGTAGCCAAACTGCGAGCCCGCGGCCATATTGGAGGCCCAGTTGCCCGGGTCGATAAAGCCGACGGTCACGAGCAGCCCGGGGCCGATGTGCCGCGCAATGTCTAGGCCTCCGTGACCGCCGGTGCGCCGGGAGCCAAAGTGTTGTTTGAGATGGTTGATCATGTTGCGCTCCTGCGTGCCGTTTGCTTGACGCCGCAAAGGATACCCGTTTTAGGCTGAAAAGTTAACCAAAACTAATAAAATTGCTGTATTTGAATGAGATGGTGAAAGGGGGCTGCCGAAATGTCTCGATCTGTAACAACTAGGGATGGAAATTGGGTCTAGGTGTTACAGATCGAGACAGGAAGAAATGGTCCTATGGAACATCTCGATCTGTAACAGCTGACCGCCGAAACCGGCCCTTCGTGTTACAGATTGAGACATTCGGAACCGTCTCTCAAAAACATCTCAATCTGTAACAGTTAGGCGTCGAAATGGGGTCTTCCTGTTACAGATTGAGATGTTTGAAGAGGTGAGCTTACAGGCCGAACTTGGGGCCCTTGTTGTCGTTCTTGAGGTCGGCGGT
>CAJKEF010000154.1 GCA_905198825.1 uncultured Collinsella sp.
CCGTCCAGGGCGGCGTGCTCACCGGCGACGTCGAGGGCATCCTGCTGCTCGACGTTACCCCGCTGTCGCTGGGCGTCGAGACCATGGGCGGCATCATGACCAAGATGATCGACCGCAACACCACGATCCCGACCTCCAAGACCGAGGTTTACTCCACCGCTGCCGACAACCAGACCAGCGTCGAGATCAACGTGCTCCAGGGCGAGCGCGAGCTTGCCCGCGACAACAAGTCGCTCGGTAAGTTCCAGCTGACCGGTATCCCGGCTGCCCGCCGCGGCGTGCCGCAGATCGAGGTCACCTTCGACATCGACGCCAACGGCATCGTCAAGGTCTCCGCTAAGGACAAGGGCACCGGCAAGGAGCAGCAGATTACCATTTCCGGCTCCACCGCTCTGTCCGACGACGAAGTCGATCGTATGGTCAAGGACGCCGAGGCTCATGCCGAGGAGGACAAGAAGCAGAAGGAAGAGGTCGAGGTCCGCAACCAGACCGATAGCCTGTGCTACTCCACCGAGCAGACCCTCAACGAGCTGGGCGACAAGGTTTCCGCCGACGTGAAGTCCAAGGCCGAGGCCGCTATCGCCGACGCCAAGAAGGCGCTCGAGGGCTCTGACGTCGAGGCCATCAAGGCCGCCGGCGAGTCCCTGCAGTCCGTGGCCTACGAGCTGGCTCAGGTTGTCTACGCCGACGCTCAGCAGCAGACCGACGGTGCCGCTGGTGCCCAGCCTGCCGACGATGACGTAGTCGACGCCGACTACGAGGTTGTGGACGACGAGGACAAGTAATCATGTCCGCCCGTAAAGCTCGCACGGAGGCGGCTGCCGCCGGCGCCGCCCCCGTTGACTCTGAGGAGAAGGACGTGAAGATTCCCGTAGAGGCCGCAGACGATACCGAGGTCAATGAGGCCCCGGCCGCCGAGGCTGCCGAGAACCAGGTAGAGGATTCCAACAAGGAGGCGACGATGACCGAGGACGAGATGGTGGAAGCCGCTATCCGCGCCGGTGAGGAAGCCGCCGACAACGACTTTAAGCTCAAGTTCGAGCAGGCCCAAAAGGAGCTTGCCGACGTGCGCAATGAGCTCGATGCTGCGGCAGAGGCCCAGAAGGCCGCCGAGGACAAGGCGAAGGACGCTACCGAGCGAACCGCTCGTCTGCAGGCCGACTGGGAGAACTTCCGTCGCCGCACCGCCAACGAGCGCATCGCCGAGCGCGAGCGCGCGACCGAAAAGCTTGTCACCGCGCTGTTGCCGGTGATCGACGATATCGAGCGCGCGATCGACCATGCCCGCAGCCAAGAGCTTTCCGACGACTTTAAGCAGTTCGTCGATGGCGTTGACGCGGTACATGCCAAGCTGCTCGACGTGTTTGCGCACGAGGGCGTTGAGCCCATCGACCCCAAGGGCGAGGCGTTCGATCCGCTCGAGCACCAGGCTGTGGGTCGCGTCGAGGACGCATCGCAGTATGACGAGACCGTCAACGACGTGTACCAGAAGGGCTACCGCATGGCGGATCGCATTCTGCGTTCCGCGATGGTGACGGTGACCTACGGTGGCGAGAAGCGCCCCGCACCGGAGCCCGAAGCGGCGCCCGAGGATGCTACGGCCGATACAGCCGAGAGCACCGAGGAGTAATTGAGAAGGGCCCCGGGGCAACACCCGGGGCCCTTTCTGGCCTAGTGCCATATGACAGTATGAGCCGCCGTCCGCAGGGGCGGCGGATATAACAGGAGAGGAGCTACGATGGCTGCAGGCAAAACCTTCTATGACATCCTGGGCGTATCCAAGAGCGCCTCCGACAAAGAGATTAAGAGTGCGTTTCGCAAGCTCGCGCAAAAATATCACCCCGATGCCGGCGGCGACGAGGCCAAGTTTAAGGAGATCAGCGAGGCCTACGAGACGCTTTCGGACGAGAAGAAGCGCAAAGAGTACGACCAGATGCTCATGTTTGGCGGCATGCCGGGCGCGGGCGGCGCGTATGGCGGCGGCTACGGTGCCGGTGCGGGCGCCAGCGGCTGGGGCGATATCTTCGACAGCATCTTTAGCGGCAACGGCGCCTGGGGCAGCGATTGGGGCTCGGGCTTCGCCGGGGCTGCGGGCGCTGCCGGTGCGGGTGCGGGTCGCAGCCGCGCTCGCAAGGGCGGCGACCTGTCGCTGACCGTCGATGTGACGGCCGAGGACGCGTTTCGCGGCGTGACGCACAAGGTCACCTACCGCATTCCCTCGACAGGCGAGCAACAGACCATTACGGTCTCGGTGCCCGCGGGTGCGGTCGACGGCGGCAAACTGCGCTACAAGCGTCGCGGCGAGTATGGCGTTGCCGGCGGCGAGCGCGGCGACCTGGTCGTGACCACGCACGTGGAGGAGCACCCGCTGTTTAAGCGTAAAGGTGCCGACGTGACCATGGAGGTACCGGTCTCGGTCTATGAGGCGGCGCTCGGCTGCACGGTGGACGTGCCGACGCCCGGCGGTGCGACGGTTCGTCTGAAGGTGCCCGCGGGTACCCAGACGGGCAAGAAGTTCCGCTTTAAGGAGATGGGCGCGCCCGACGTTAAGCACCGTGGCCGTACGGGCGCGCTGCTCGTCGAGATCAAGGTGCAGGTTCCCACGAACCTGTCTGATGACGAGCGCGATGCCATGACCAAGCTGCGCGAGGCCGACACGCGCGACTATCGCGAGAAGGTCAATCGTTACAAGGCGACGTACTAGGGCGGTCGCGGCGCACGACCACGCCCGCGGGCTTATGATGGACGATAACGAGACGGAAAGGGGTCAGGTAGCATGGCCGAGGACAATAGGAACAAACCGCTGTACATGATCAGCGTGGCGGCCGAGCTGACCGGCATGCATCCGCAGACTCTGCGCGTCTACGAGTCCAAGGGCCTGGTGAACCCCCAGCGCTCGGGCGGCAACACGCGCCTGTATTCGCGTGCCGATATCGAGCGCTTGGAGCTCATCAACCAGCTGACCGACGAGGGCATCAACCTTGCCGGCGTGGTGCGCATCCTCGATATGAAGGAGCGTGCCGAGGAGCGTGAGCGCGAGAACGAAAAACTCCGTGCCCGCGTGCGCCAGCTCGAGGACGAGCTGCACGAGTACAAGATGCAGAAGAAGATCACCGCCCTGGCCCCGCGCGACGGCTCAGTTAACCCCGAGCAAGTCATGCGCAAGCTGCTGGGCGCGGGAACCGATTTGTAGTTACGCGGGATGCATTCGGGCAATCTGGCATTCAACTTCATGATCCCTTGGGGACGGAGGAAAACGGATCACTGAGGGGGTCGGCCTGACCCAGTGATCCGTTTTCCTCCGTCCCCAAGGGATCATTTTGCCGGCCCACACCGGGCTCGTCCTTTACTTTACCGAGATAAAGTGAACGTGCAGATTCGTAACCCACTCGCAACCGTTCTATGGCACGATATTGAACGAATGTATGCTATGCGCCCAAATCTTTTGGGCAGAGTGGGAGACAGTATGGTCAAGCTGTACGAGGACGGCATCTACTTGCGTAACGGCAGCGAGGTTGTGCCTGCGGCCGAGGCTGCCGAGCGCGGTATTACGCAGACGCCCGCGGATGCCAAGCGCGGCACCATCGCGTATTCGATCCTCCAGGCACACAATACGTCCGGAGATCCCGAGGCGCTCAAGATTCGCTTCGATGCCATGGCGAGCCACGACATCACCTTTGTCGGCATCATCCAGACGGCGCGCGCCTCGGGCATGGAGCAGTTCCCGCTGCCTTACGTGCTCACCAACTGCCATAACTCGCTGTGCGCCGTGGGCGGCACCATCAACGAGGACGACCACGTCTTTGGCCTCTCGGCTGCTAAGAAGTACGGCGGCATTTTCGTCCCGCCGCATATCGCCGTCATCCACTCCTTTATGCGCGAGAACTTCGCCGGTTGCGGCAAGATGATCCTGGGTTCCGACTCGCACACCCGCTATGGCGCCCTGGGCACCATGGCCGTGGGCGAGGGCGGCCCGGAGCTGGCCAAGCAGCTGCTGAAGAACACCTGGGACACCCCCATGCCCAAGGTGGTGCTGGTGTATCTCACCGGCAAGCCCCGGCAGGGCATCGGCCCCCACGACGTGGCCATCGCCCTGGTGAAGGCCACCTTTGCAAGCGGCTTCGTCAATAACTGCGTTTTGGAGTTCTGCGGCCCCGGTATTGCAGCTCTCCCCATCGACTACCGCAATGGCATCGACGTGATGACCACCGAGACCACCTGCCTCTCCTCCATTTGGGAGACGGACGGCG
>CAJKEF010000155.1 GCA_905198825.1 uncultured Collinsella sp.
AGCGGAGCCGGGCCTTGTTGCATTTGCCCAGATAAAACCTGCCAAAATAAACCTGTCCCTATTTGGCAGGTTAGCGGAGCTTGCTGGTTTCGAAGTACTCGGGATATTGGTCCAGGACCTCGGTTTGGTTGCGGAACATCATGTGCAGGTGCTTGCTGACCAAAAAGCTCGCTTCGATGGGGTCGCGACCGGCGATAGCGCGGCGAATCTGCTTGTGCTCGTTCACGATGTCCTGATTGTCGAGAACCTGCGTGGCAGCGCGCAGCCAGCGGAAGCGCTCCAGATCGGCATTGGTCTCCTCGAGCCATGACCACACGGTGCTGCGGCACGCGATGCTAAAGATCATGCGGTGCATGAGGTTGTCGCTTAAAAAGAAGCCGATGCGATCCTCTTCGGCCATGGCCTTTTCCTGCAGCGCGATGGCGCGGTCGAGCTGCTCGATGCCAGCCGACGTGGCGCGCGCACAGCACTCCACAATCACCTGCTTTTCCAGATGCTCGCGGATGTAACAGGCGCTCTCGGCAAGGGTGAGGTTGATGGGTGAGACGTAGGTGCCGCTCTGGGGCACGGTGCGCACCAGGCCTTCCTGCGCCAAGCGAACCAAAGCCTCGCGCACGGGCGTGCGACCCATGTCCAGGTCATCGCAAAGCTGCTTGACGCCCAGCTTTTCGCCCGGCTTGTAGTCCAGGTAGACGATTTTGCGTCGAATGGTGTGGTAGGACTGGTCCTGTAGGCTCGTTTCCTGCTCGCCGACGTGCATCGATTCTTCCATAGCGCCTCGCAACTGTTCTATCACACTCATATGTCAGTTGTTAATTATGCCGCGAATCAGCTCTCCGCGGTGGGTAATTCGGCTGTTGCCTGAGAACTATTGCGGCATCTTAGTCTGTGTTTGCGCAAGGCTGCGCTCAATGTTGCCGTATCATAAGCCGTCGCAAACGTGAAATAGAAAGAAGGAATCCTATATGCAACTGGCGAATATCGTACGCGAGCGCTGGAAGGGTGTCTTGTTCTGCCTGATCATCGCTGTCCCCGCGACGTTGCTCGGCAAACAAATTGAGGTGGTCGGTGGGCCGGTATTTGCCATCCTCTTTGGCATGGTCCTGGCGCTCGTCTTTCCCAAGAAACGTCGCGAACAGCTCGCCGCCGGCGTTACCTATACGTCCAAAAAAGTCTTGCAGTACGCGGTTATCCTGCTTGGCTTTGGCATGAACCTCTCCCAGATTCTGTCCAAGGGCGCCCAGTCGCTGCCGATTATCGTGGCGACAATCTCGACCTCGCTTGTCATCGCCTTTGTGCTCTGCCACGTTATGAACGTGCCGGGTAAGATCGCGACGCTTGTGGGTGTGGGTTCGTCGATTTGCGGCGGTTCGGCCATCGCCGCGACCGCACCCGTCATCGATGCCGACGATCGCGAGATTGCCCAGGCTATTTCGGTCATCTTCCTGTTTAACGTTATCGCGGCGCTCGTGTTTCCGACGCTCGGCGGCATGCTCGGGCTGACCAACGAGGGCTTTGGCCTGTTTGCCGGCACCGCCATCAACGACACCTCGTCCGTAACGGCTGCGGCGAGCGCTTGGGACAGCATGCATCCCGGCGCCAATGTGCTCGAAAGCGCCACAGTGGTCAAGCTCACCAGGACGCTGGCCATCATTCCCATCACGCTGGCGCTTGCTTGCTGGCAGATGCATCTGGCGCGCAAGGCCGGCGGTGACGCCAAAAGCACGTTCTCCCTTAAACGCGCGTTTCCCATGTTCGTGCTGTTCTTTGTGCTGGCGAGCGTGATCACTACGGTGCTTCAGCTTCCTGCATCCATTACGGCGCCCATCAAGGAGCTGTCGAAGTTCTTTATCGTGATGGCCATGGCGGCTATTGGTTTTAATACCGATATCGTCGAGCTGGTCAAAAAGGGCGGCAAGCCCATCGCATTGGGCTTTTGCTGCTGGATTGGCATTGCGTGCATGAGTTTGGGAATGCAGCACGTGCTGGGAATCTGGTAGAGAAGTAGCTTATTTGCGTGCTGGTTGCCGGTGAGCGCATTCTCACGGTGGAGCGATAGGAGCTCTTGCGGGTATGGCTTGTCCGCAGGTTTATAAGTCCCGAAGAGCTCTTATCGCCCCGCCAGGATGGCGATGCGGGGCAACACCTATACTCGCAGGACGGCGCTTTCTGCCCTATAGTGTTTGGTGAGCAATATCGTTCAATTTTGAAACACTCGGTCGTGCGACCGCCGGCGGTTGCACGTCGCTGCAGACAGGGGCAAATCATGGATAGCGATGCCAAGCTGAACATCTTGACCGATGCCCTGGCTGCTGCCGGGGCATCGGCATTGGCAATCGATGCGCGTGGGGACGTCGCGATCTCGACCATGAATGACGCGGCGCTTGAGCGGGGTGTGGCGACTTTTGTCGCTGAGCGCCTCGACCGTATAGGAGACGGCGCGCGTCTGGTTATGGGGCGTGAGGGTACGCGCCTGAGCCTGACCGTTCGCCCCACCGACAAAGGGGGCGGGGGGCTTTGGGTCGTCGTGGTCCGCGAGGTGCGCGGTGCCGCGGCGCATGCGGGCATCGAGTGGCTCAACGCCGACGAAGTTGAGGCCCGCTACGAATCGAGCGCGTACGGCATCGTTGAGGGGGCGGCCTCGGTGGCTGCGCCGGTTGCCGAGAGCTACGCGCGCGGTGTGCCCCTTATGCTCGAGGGCGAGCTGGGAGCGGGTCAGGTCGAGATCGCCAAGCGCCTCTATCTGGACGGTCCTTTTGCCGATCAGCCCTTTGTTTCCGTTGCGCTCGATGAGCTCACCGAGCGCGGTTGGCGCCATGTGCTCAAAAGCGCCGAATCGCCGTTGTTCCAAACGGGGCTGACCCTTTGCATTGAGGGCTGGAACGCGGTTGTCCCCCAGCGCCTCCGCGAGCTGGTCTCCACGATGACCGACACCGCGTTGGCGACGCGCTGCCATGTGGTGCTGACAGCGAATGACATGCCGGGCGGCGGCGAAAGTGATCAAGCCGCCTTTGTGACCGAGCGTTTCGCCTGTGCGGTGAGCGTGGCGCCGGCAATCGCCGAGCAGGGAGCCGCGTCGACGAAGGTTGCGCGCTATTTGGAATATCTCGCTGACGCATTTGGGACGGCAGCGCCCACACTGTCTGCCGCGGCGACGAAGACGCTCGATGCTTACCACTGGCCGCGCAATTATCTGCAGCTCCGCGAGGTCTCGGAACGACTGTATATATTGGTGGGGGCGGGCACGGTGGACCGCGCTGTGGCGGAGGAAGTGCTCGCCCAAGAGGACGTGATTAAGACTGCAACCTTTGGCGCCCCGACGCTCGAAAGTGACCTGTATATCCTGCGACCGCTGGCCGATACCGAGCGAGATGTCGCGCATCTGGTTGTAGGCCACCTCCACGGCAACCGAACCCGTGCGGCGGAGGTGCTGGGCATAAGCCGTACAACGCTGTGGCGCTTGCTGAAGGACGATGACCGTTGAGCGAGGCGCCCGTGACCGCGCGCGACGCGTGTGCTACAGTCCAAAGCGTTATTGTTTCGATTTGGTTACGGCGTGCGAGGGCATATGGCTGAGACTTCAAAACCGAGCTGCAGAAGGCGGAGTGCCGCGCCGGTCAACCGACGCACGACATCGGTGACGTGGGGTAAACACGCCTCGGGGTTTGATGGCTCGTTCAAGCGCACTAAATACGGCTATCCTTCGGCAAGCGCCCGCTTGGCAATGCAGGCAGAGTCCTCACTGTGGGGCCGCAAACGCGTGGTGGGCTCAAAGCTCAAGCACGACGGAACGCTCGGTTATATTAGCCGCGGGGCGGCTCGCCGCAGCGGACTCAATCCGGCTGGTTGGCACCGTTATGTTCCGATCGCGGTCGTCGTTGCAGTGATCGTCATCGCACTCGCTGCGCTTGGCTACGCCGGCGGTGGCGCCAACTTGGACGCAGTGTTTAAATCGCCCGAGCTCGCGCATGCAGGCACAGAAGTTGTCGAGGGCGCTCAGACCCAGACGGGCGTCGCGCCCCAGCGCGGTATCGTTGCGGCGGCCACCACTATTGCAGATGCTCAAAAGGACGAGGACGAACAAGGCAGCGAAGCCGAAACGACTCAAACGAACGAAACGACGACAACGGCGACGTCAATATAAGTTTACGAGTGGGGTAGCTAAAATAGCCCCGTCCCAAATTAGCTACCCCTGCTGACGCTCCTGTACTACTTCACATATACCACGTTGTCGCGGCGGGGCTTTGCCT
>CAJKEF010000156.1 GCA_905198825.1 uncultured Collinsella sp.
CTGCCATGTTGCCGGTGCTGTCGCACATGGGCTATCGCATCCACAACCTGCCGACGGCCCTCGTTTCCGATACGCTCAACTACCCCAAGTTCTACATCCACGACACCACGGAGTACGTCCGCCAGAGTCTCGCCATCTGGGAGGAGCTCGGCTTTGAATTCGACGCCATCTCGACCGGCTTTATCGTGACCGAGGAAGAGGCACGCATCATCTCGGACTTTTGCCACCGCCGCGCGCAAAAGGGCACCAAGGTGTTCGTCGACCCCATCATGGCCGATAACGGCAGGCTCTACGCTGGCGTGCCCGAGTCGACCATCGGACTTATGCGCAGCCTGGTCGAGTGCGCCGACTACGCGGTGCCCAACTATACTGAGGCGTGTCTGCTCACCGATACGCCTATGGCCGAGCAGATTACGGCCGATGAGGCTCGTGCGCTCGTGGACGCCATGCTTGCGCTGGGCGCCAAGTCGGTGGTCATTACGAGTGCGAAGGTCGACGGGGCGAGTGCCGTCATCGGCTACGACCATGTGGCGGGAGAGTACTTTACGATTCCCTTTGAGCTGATCCCGGTGTATTTCCCGGGCACGGGCGATACGTTCTCGTCGGTGCTCGTGGGTCGCGTTATGGCCGGCTGGAGCCTGCAGCGTGCGACGACCGACGCTATGCGTGTGGTGGCCGAGCTTATCGAGCGCAATGCCGACCAAGAGGACAAGTCGGCCGGCCTTCCCATCGAGGCCTGCCTGGATGTGATCGACCATGAGTAACGCTGGCGAGGGCGGTGCCAAGCCCGCGGGCGGGGACAAGCCGCTCGGCGCGTCGCGGGGCAAGCGTCCGCGTATCCGCGTGAGCTGCGTGGATCAGCTGGGTGTGTGTCGCTGCCACCATGGTCATAAGCCGGGCGACGTCTTTGACTTCGACCGAGACCGCGGCAAGATGTGCGCCATGGCCTGCCACGTGGGCTTTCCCTATATCGATATCCTGCGCTACGGCGGAACCGTGCCTGGCAACGAGCCCGGTACGGCAAAATTCTGCTGCCCCGAGGTCGATACGTTGAACGTCTGGCTTGCCGAGATCGTCGACGAGTAACCGAGCGTGGATAATCTTCCACCGAGATAATGAGCGTGGATTTTCTCCCGTTTAGAGCGCGCTTGAACGCTCAAAGTGGGAGATCATCCACGCTCGTTTTATGCCGATGGCGTGGCACGTGCGTCCGCGTGCTCGCTTGCCTATAACTGCTCGAGCATGGCCGTGCAGCCGGCGAGCACATCGCGGTAGGTGGCATCGAAGTTGCCGGTGTACCAGGGATCGGCCACGTCGCCGGGGCGATCGGTCCAATCGAGCAGGCGCGAGATCTTGCCATCGGGGTCGCTGCCAAAAATGCGACGCAGACCTCGCGCGTTCTCGGCATCCATATAGACAATGTGGTCCCAGTTACCATACTCTGCGCGACGCACCTGGCGGGCGCGGTGCGCAACGACGGGAATCCCGACTTCACGCAGCTTGGCAACGGTGCCACGATGCGGCGGATTGCCGATCTCCTCGGTCGACGTTGCAGCGGAATCAATGACAAACTCCGCCTCGCGTCCAGCGCGGCGCACCAGCTCGGTAAACACCGACTCAGCCATCGTCGAGCGGCAGATATTCCCATGGCAGATAAACAGTACACGTTGCATATGCGGTTTCCTTTCGATCGCCATCATCGAGCTCGAGTATCGCATCTACGCCCCAATGTGATGTGGCGAAGGGACAGGGGCAAATAGTTATCTCTACCTGCGATAATAACAAGATAAGACCTCTATCCCCAACACTTCTACTGCATTCAACGAGCTGAATGGTTCTAAAAATTAGTTTCCAATATAGGGAAGGAAATCCACTTTATTAAAACCAGAAATCAGGCAAAAGTAAAAGTAAAAGTAGTAAAAACGTAGTACGGCTCAAATTTTTACTACCAATGTCTACCTGCGGTTTTGTTCAATAGCAAGCATCTCGTCTTGAATATCTTCAAGCCCAAGATGGGTGTAAACGTTGTAGGTGGTGTTGATATCTGAGTGCCCCATAATGTATCTGAGCTTTGCTGGACTCATGCCAGCGCGTGCCATTCGGCTACAGAAAGTGTGTCTGAGCTGGTGCGGGGTTATATGAGGCAGCTCTTCCTTATAGATGCGGTTGTGCTTAATGACGGCGCGTTTGAGCCTATGCTCCCAATGCAGGGCAACGCATGGCATCTCATTCTTGTCTAGGCAGATGAAGCCCCTTACTCCATCAATAACAGGCTCTTCTTTTGGCTGCGCCCTCTGTCCGATGAGACTGTGGAAGGCTTTTTCGACAGAAGCGGTCATTGGGATATATCTCATACCAGATTTCGTCTTGGGTTCTTCAACGTAATACTGCATATCTCTCGCACGATGGAGTTGCTTTTGAACGCATATGCAGTGATTTTCAAAGTCAATGTCATCAAGGGTCAGGCCGCAGTATTCAGAAATTCTGAGTCCAGTGTTCAACAAGATGAAGTAAGTCTCAAAGTAGCGCGAGAAGTGATGATCTGAGCGCATAAATTCAAGGAATAGCCGTTCCTGCCTAACGCTTAACGATTCTCTGGATACCGTATCGTTGACCAGCACATTGATAAGCTCGAAGTTAAAGGGGTTTCTTCTGATGAGGCCGCATTCTTCAGCAAGTTGAAAGGCTGGCCTGAGTACGCCTCGGATGCTACAGACGCTGCTATAGCCCTTTCCAACATCTTGCTGAAGGTGGATAAGCCATTTCTTTGCGTCCAACACCGTAATGTTTGATATTTTGGCTTTGCTGAAGCTGTCTGTTTTCAGGTAATTGGTGACGGTTTTATAGGCGCTAACGGTTGTCTTTCGTACCGCAACCTTGGTCGCAAGGTAGTTCTCAACCAGAGTCATGACGGTCATGTTCTCAGGTGCAATGTGGTCGAAGAGGTCTTTTTGAACTTGCTGCTCTTTTTGTCTTAAGCAGAGGTCTCTCTTTTTGCCGTGCGGCGTTTGGTCGTGAATTGTCAAAGTCCACGAATAGACAAAGCAGGTTTTTCCCATCCAATTGGTGTATTTGAACGAGTAACGACCGTCTGGGCGCTGGCCTTCTCCGCGATGGAGAACTCGACCCTTGTTATCTTTCCTATTCGACATAGCTTGAATCTCCTTTCAGAGACTCAAGCACGACAACATGATTGTAGCTATGGGGTTGTCTATGCCATGGTAAAAGGGTTCGTTTATTGGGTTAAATCAAAGGAAATGAGGCCTATTTGCCCCGTTGAGGCTGGGATTGGAGTAAGTGTCCATCGGCGTAATCCCAAGCCCAAATTTCGCCCTCAGCGTGCATCTTTGCTATAGGCTGAGCGGACATCAATTGAAATCGCAGTTTGATTGAGTCCTAATAGTTTCAACGACTTTATAGGTCGCATGAATACAAAAGGCTGCGCAGCGTCAAAGCTTGGGACGCTGCGCAGCCGCTATTTCTTTAATTGGGCGAAGGGGAGAGTCTAGTTCTCTAATTGAGTGAATTGAATGCTGCCGCCCTCGTTCTCGGTGTCTTCGTCTGTCAAGACAAGGTAGACGCTCCAGTTCTCATCGGTGGTTTCCCACCAATCGTAGCTGTACATGTCGTTGCCTTTGTTGTATTGGGATATGTCTTTGGTCTTGTAATCGTTGCCGAAATAGGATGCGAGGGTGTTGACGATGTAATCTCTATCGGAGGCGTAGTCGCTTAAAGACCATTTGAAAAAGAGGTTAATTACTTTCCCAGTATCTTTATTGACATCGTATAGAAATTCTCCATCAATCCCGAGGAAGGTGACCTTCTCGCGCAAATCGACCCCATCCTCTTTTGCGCTTGGAATTGCCTTTTTAACGTATTGAGTGGTCTGCCCGATATATTTCAACCGCTCTCGTACTTGGTCAAGGTCTTTATTAACGGTGTCATGGTCAAGCGGCGTTTTGGTTTCCGTGGGTGCGGCTACGGTCGTGATAATGGATGCTTGCAGAAGGGTATACCCACCGTTTTTTGTCCTGCTGTAGGTGAAGCCGTTCCTGCTTGCCGCGCCCTGCTCATCGATTTCTTTGACGATTTCACCGACCGAATCCCAGTCAAGTGACGGGTCGCATGCCTCAATCATCGCTACAAGGAAGCGTGCCATCTTTTTGTCATAGCTACTTTGGTTGTTGTCGAGCATGACAACGATGCCGTAGTTGAGAGGTTCAGAATAGAGAAGGGTTGGGG
>CAJKEF010000157.1 GCA_905198825.1 uncultured Collinsella sp.
TTGCCGCCGCGGTCATCTACTTTGCGGTCACGGCCATTAAGGGCAAAAAGGCCGAACGCAAAGAGCGCGCGATGCTTAAACAGCATCGCGACCAGCAGGGCAAACGCGCACGGAGATAGCTTGTTGAGTTTTGGATCCGTGCGCTAGCTGCGTTTTCGGATCAGGGCGATGTAGAAGCCCTCAAAGTCGCGGCTAGGCGGAATGGTGAGCGTGCCGGGCAGGCCGTTGGCGATGGCCGATACCTGACCCGCGGCAATGGCCTCAGTCAGGGCGTTGGACTCGATGCGCGGCTCCTCACCAGCTTCCTGGGCGCGGCGTGCTTCACTTTCGCTTGGCGTGCCGTCGAGGGGGATGAGCTCGCAGTCCATATGCTTGTCGAGGGCCCCTTGCAGGGCGTCCTCGTTTTCCTGCGGCAAGATCGAACAAGTCGAATAGACGAGCGTGCCGCCCGGTTTGAGGGCCCCCATGGCGCGGTCCAGAAGTGCTCGCTGCGAGCGGGCGCACTTGCTCAGCAACTGCTCGGTCAGGCCGCGCAGGCTTTTCTCGTTGCCGCTGATGACGGTGCCCGTGCCGGTGCAGGGGGCGTCGAGCAGAATACGGTCAAAGCGGAAGAACTCGTCAAGCTCGCGTGCGTCAATGCGCATGACGGGCACGTTTTTGGCGCCCTGGCGGCCCAAGTTGGCCTCGAGCTTTTCGGCACGGGGAATGCTCATCTCGCAGGCGGTAAGGTGCGCCTGGCCCTGGGTGAGGGCGGCGATCTGCGTCGTCTTGCCGCCAGGGGCTGCGCACATGTCCAGGATGTCCTCGCCTGCCTGGGCGCCCAGGACCAACGGCGGCATCATGGATGACAGGCTCTGCAGGTAGATCTTGCCGTCGCGGTAGATGTCGAGGTCCCATAGGTCGGAAACCTGGGCCTCGGGCAGGATAAAGGCGTCCGGGTACCAGGCGACGGGGTTGTGGGCGATGCCCACTGCATCGAGCGCCGCAGCGATGTCCTCGGCGGTCGCCTTGAGCGTATTGGCGCGCAGCGTGACCGGGCGTGCGGCTGCGGCACCGAAGCCCTCGATCATGAGCTCGGCATCGGCGGGCGCATAGGCGCCGGCGACCGTGTCGACCGTAAAGCGCGGCAGGTCGGCGGCGCAGGGAAGGGCGGCAAGCTGGTCGGAAAGCTCGGTAGCGGCAAACTGCCTGAGCTTGAGCTCGGCCTTGACCTGCTTTTTCTGCTTACGACGACGCGGCTTGGACATCCGTCTTTCCTTCCCGTCCCAAATTGACTACTTTCCGGGCACGCCGCTGCTGGCGTGCTTTAGTACTGGCTCTCGTGCTTGCTGAAGAAGTCGAAGCGCGGGGGCAGCGGCTTCACGCGGTGCTCGCCGGGCTTCTCGCCCAGGCTCTCCACAAACTCGTCCGTGGAGGCAAAGATGTTGTCCCAGCTAAAGAAGGCGACCGGATCGACGTCGAAGTACTCGCAGATGAGCTCGCAGCCGGCCGGGACGATGCCGTGCATGAGCACGGTCGCCACGCGCAGCTCGGTAAAGGCGTCGACCAGGGCCTGCTTCATGGCGGCGTTGGCTGGTTCGCCCTCGAGCTTGTTGGCGGCCTTGGAGGCGTCGCTCCAGCGCTTGTTGGCGGCGCGCAGGTAGTCGTCGCACACGGCGAGCGCACGGTGCGTCTCGAACTTGTACATGGCCTGCTCAAAGGCAAGGGCGGCCTGCTCGGCAGCCTCGACCACGGCGGCAGAGGCGGCACCGGCGGGGATGCAACCGTTGCGGTACGGGCTCTCGTCGCCCTCCTTGACGGCGACGCCGTAGAAGCAGCTGCGGGCCAGGCGGTTGAACACGCCGGTCAGCAGCGCGCTCTCCTTAAGGGCCGGGTCGATAACGCGCTTGTCGTCGCAGGCGCGCACCTCGTTGCCGTCCTTGTCCTTGCCGGTCACGCGCGTGTCATATGCCTTGGGGCTAAAGCTCACCGGCTTCTCGGACAGGCCGAGCGACAGCCAGTGCGCGCGCATCTGCTCGCAGGTGTAGTGGTTGAGCAGGTCGTCTGCCGGCGGGGGAGGCGTCTGCGAGGACGAGCTGGCCTTTTTGCCCATGTAGAGCAGGTGGTAGCAGGCGCTGACGGTGCTCTGCGTAAGGTCCCAGCCCAGGGCCTCCCACATGGCGGTCTGCGCGATGCAGTAGAAATAGATGTTGTCCTGACCGATGAACTGGTAGATCTGAGCGTCGTCAGAGCACCACCAGTCGCGCCAGTCGAGCGAGCTGTGCTGGTAGGTGGGTGCGGGCACCTGCGTGGAGTCGGCGGCGGGCTCGCCCATGAGGGCGGCATCCTGGGCGGCGACGCCCTCGGTCACGCCGGCGGCCTTGGCATCGCGCGCGAGCACGGTACGTGTATAGCTGATGGGCGCCCACAGGCTCTCGGGCCAGCACCAGCAGGTGACGTCGGAGACGCCATCGACCTCGGGCACCGGAACGCCCCAGTCGATGTTGCCGGTGATGCGGAAGGGCACGAGCGCCTTGCCGCTGCGGAAGCGCACGCCGCCGTTGGCGAGCACCGCGTGGGCGTCGTCGCGCTCCTTCCAGCTGGGGAAGGTGACGGTAAAGCTGCTCTTGTTGCCCTCGGGCTCCAGCACGGTGTGCTCAGGAAGCTGATCCTCGACGGCATCGAAGGCCTCGCGGGACTTGTTCTGGATGTAGAGCTGGGCCGGCAGCAGCCACTCCTCCATGGTCTTGGAGACCACGGAGCGAACCTGCGGGTTCTGGGCGAGCTTGGCGGTGTAGGTCTTCATAAAGTCGAGGTAGGCCGGCAGGTCGAAGTAGAGGTTGTCGACCGGGCGTAGCTCGGGCACCTCGCCGGTGAGCTGGCTCTTGGGCGCGATGAGCTCCTCGGGCTCAAACTGGTGACCCAGGTCGCACTCGTCGGCGTAGGCCTTCTCGGACTTGCAGCCCTGGATGGGGCAGCGGCCGATCACCTGGCGGCCGTTGAGGAACGTGCCGGCCTTGGCATCGTAGAACTGCAGCGTGGAGCGCTTGGAGATGGTGCCCTGCTCGTGCAGGCGCTTGATAATCTCGGCGGTCACCTCGTTGTGAATCTGCGCAGCCGGCTCAAGGCCCGAACCGCCGTAGATATCGCAGCTGATGTTGTAGTTGTTGAGGGTCGCGGCCTGGCGGGAGTGATTGGACTCGACATACTCGCTAATGGACTTGTCGTAGCCTTCGTTCTCCTTGAGCTTGCGATAGCTCTCCATGATGGGCGAGCCATAGCAGTCGGTGCCCGAGGTGAAGATGACGTTCTCGCGGCCCAGGCGGTCGCGCAGGAAACGGGCGAAGAAGTCGGCCGGGACAAAGACGCCACCAACGTGGCCAAAGTGAAGGCCCTTGTTGCCGTAGGGCTCGCCGGCGGTAACGATGGCGCGGCGAGGCCAGCTGGGACGGTCGTTCATGGAGTATTTGGATGCCATGGGACTCCTTCGCATATGGTGAGAGCGCGGCCGGGCGCAAGGCCTGGCGACGCGGTGGTCAATTCGTGCATATCGCTCGACATTATCGCACATGCGGACGGGTACGTGGCAGGGGCGCTATCCTAAGATGCTATGAATGAGATTTCCAACATACATGCGTTTGAGGACGAGGATTTTCTGCACGCTTGCTTTGTGTGGGGGATGGCAGTGCTTGGCGCATTTGCCGTGTGCCTGGTGCCGGTGTTTATGCTGCTGGGCGGGCCTGCGGACTTGGATGGGGCGGTTGGACGGCCGTCTTGGGCTGGATAGTCGGGTTGGCTGCGGTTTCGGCGGCGTCATTTGCCGTGCATGAGCTGGTGCACGGTGTGTTTTTTAAGCTGCTGGCGCCTGCGGGCGCGAAGGTGACCTTTGGGGCGAATCGCGAGACGGCGATGATCTATGCCTGCGCCGAGGGGATTGTGTATTCGCGCCGGCGGTATATGGCGATTTGCCTGGCGCCGACGGTTGTTGTGATGACAGCGTTTGCCCTAGGGTTTGCGTTCTCGGACTATCCGCTGCTGTGCTACTTGGCGGCCGGTCTGCACTTGTCGGGCTGTGTGGGCGATTGGTATTACGTGCGGACCATCCTGCGCGACCGTCGCATTGTCGCCTGCGAGGACACATCCTTTGGCGTGCGCTTTTTCGCAAGGTAGTCTTTTTGAGATGATTTTTCTGGGACGGGGATTAAAAAAGGCTCTGTTAGACCAGGATTGACATACATGTGTCCCCACGGTGCCATATCG